>JAMCTO010000262.1 GCA_023381095.1 Bacillota bacterium | reverse complement strand
GGCTAACCTCCACCGATGTCGTGGACACTGCTCTGTCGTCGGTGTTGCATGACGCGTTAAGTATTATTGCGGACGATTTAACCCTATTGCGTGATACCGTGCGACAACTGGCGCTGCAACATAAATTCACTCCACAAATGGGTCGTACCCATGGGATGCATGCCGAACCCACCAGTTTTGGCTTAAAGGCTGCCTTGTGGTGGTTGGAATTGGGACGAGATCAGGAACGGTTGCAGCAAGCCACGGAGCGAATGCGCATTATGAAAATTTCCGGTGCAGTGGGCAACTACGCGAATATTCCACCCAGTGTGGAACAATATGTAGGGCGGGCGTTAGGTCTAGAACCCGCGCCGTTGTCTACTCAAGTACTGCAACGGGACCGACATGCCGAAGTGATTATGGTTTTAGCGCTGATTGGAACGACATTGGACAAGATTGCCACAGAAATCCGCCATTTGCAACGCACCGAAGTGGGAGAGTTAGAAGAACCATTTGCCGAAGGTCAGCGGGGTTCGTCAGCTATGCCGCATAAGCGGAATCCGGTGAAAGCCGAACAAATATCGGGACTGGCTCGACTGTTAAGAGGATTTGTGATTCCTGCTCTGGAGGATATCCCGCTATGGCATGAACGCGATATTTCACATTCGTCCGTGGAGCGGGTGATGTTGCCCGACGCGACAACGTTAGCGGATTATCTGTTGTCCCAAATGAATCGCGTAATGGCGGGCTTAGTCGTGAACAGCGATCGAATGCGCCGCAATATTGATGTATTGGGAGGACTGGTGTTCTCCCAAAAAGTTTTGTTGGCCTTGGTGGAGCATGGAATGACCCGTGAGGCCGCTTATAAATTGGTGCAGAGTCATGCGATGGCAGCCATGGCAGAACCGTCGCAGACGTTTCAATCCCGATTGAGGGACGACACTCGGGTGACGGAGCGTTTGGGGGCTAAAGAGCTAGCGGATCTTTTTGCGATTGAGCCCTATCTTGGCGCAGTGGATAAGATATATCAAAGAATTGGGCTGGAAAACAAGGAGGGGTCGTGATGAACGCAACCTTGATTTATGAAGGCAAAGCGAAGAAGGTATTTGCCACTGAGAACCCGGGCCAAGTCCTCGTAGAGTTTAAGGACGATGCAACGGCATTTAATGGTCAAAAAAAGGGACAAATCGCTGGAAAAGGTGTCATTAACGCTAAGATCTCCACTCATCTGTTCCGGTTGTTGGAAAGCCACAACATCATGACCCATTTCGTGGATCAGCCATCGGAACGGGTCCTTTTAGTGAAGCGACTGCGCATGGTCCCCTTAGAAGTTGTTGTGCGCAACATAGTGGCGGGTTCGTTAAAGCAGCGCACAGGCCTTGCCGAAGGTACTAGCCTAGCTTTTCCGGTGGTCGAATTTTATTTCAAAAATGACGAGTTAGGTGATCCATTACTTAACGATGATCATATTCGAGCCATGAATTTAGCGAGCTCGGATCTCACCAGTCGACTAAAGCATGAAGCCCGCCATATTAACGACATTTTGCAGAACTACCTTAACGACCGTGGCCTCTTGCTTGTAGATTTCAAGCTGGAGTTTGGCATGGCTGACGGAGTATTGCAATTAGGCGACGAAATATCGCCCGATACCTGTCGGTTGTGGGACCGGTCAAGCGGTAAAAAGCTGGATAAAGATCGGTTTCGGCAAGATTAAGGCTGTTGGGAAGAAGCCTACCATGAGGTGGCGGAGCGTATCTTATCATGACCCAATTTCGACTGACATTTTTAGTGGGACTGAAAGAAGGAATATTGGATCCTGCGGGACAAGCTACCCGCAATGTACTGCAAAACATGGGCTACCAAGCTGATGACGTTCGTATCGGAAAATGGATACAAGTAGTAGTTAGCGCCAAAACCGAAGATCAGGCGTTGACAATCGGTCAAGAAATAGGTCAGCGACTTTTGTCCAATCCAGTAATGGAGTATTTCGAGGTGACGGTGCAGGCTTATGAATAATGATTTGTCGGTTGGCATCGTGGTATTCCCCGGATCCAATTGCGATCACGATACGATTGCCGCGATTTCTTCCCTAGGAGCCAAGCCCGTGGTATTAGACTATCGGTTGCACAGTCTTCCGGTTCTGGATCGCGTAATCCTGCCGGGAGGGTTCTCCTACGGCGATTATTTGCGGAGCGGCGCATTGGCCGCTGCGGCACCGATTATGGACGCGGTGGAACAGGCTGCGGCCGATGGATTGCCTGTGTTGGGCATTTGCAATGGGTTTCAAATTTTATGCGAGCGCGGTCTGCTGCCGGGGACTTTGCTGCCCAACCCGAGCGGGGAATTTATCTGTCAGTGGCAGGCAGTGCGTGTTGCAAGCGAGTCACCATTGTTTACTGGGCTAGATCAAGGACGTGTTTTGCGGCTTCCGATTGCCCATCATGAAGGGTCGTATCGGGTAGCCCAAGGCCAACTGGCTGAGTTATTTGAACGCGGTCAAATTTTCTTGCAATATAGCGATGCTGAAGGTCAACTCCACGGTTTGACCAACCCCAACGGTTCAGTAGCGAATATTGCCGGTGTGCAAAATCGCAACGTGGTCGGTTTGATGCCTCACCCTGAACGTGCCATGGCAGCCTATTTGGGATCTCGTGACGGTTGGGATTTACTAGCCTCTTGGTTGGGGATGGGGGAAAACGCGGTATGCTAACGTATCAGGATGTTGGACTTTCAGCGCGGGAAGACCAGGAAATTGTAAGGCTGTTGGGACGGCGGCCCAACGAATTAGAATTGGGCTTGTTCGGCGCCTTATGGTCCGAGCATTGTAGCTATAAAAGCTCAAAGAATCTTCTAGCCCAATTGCCGCACCAAGGTCAATTTGTGGTGCAAGGGCCTGGGGGCAACGCTGGGGTTGTGCAATTGTCCGCTGATTGGGATATTGCATTTAAAATAGAAAGCCATAATCATCCTTCGTTCGTGGAACCGCTGCAGGGCGCAGCGACTGGCGTGGGCGGGATATTGCGCGATATTGTGGCGATGGGAGCCCGTCCTATCGCCATAGCCGATATATTAAAATTCGGCACCGATGAGAAGGCTCCTGGCCTTCTTCATAGAGTGGTCGAAGGAATTGGAGCCTATGGCAATGCCATAGGAATTCCCAATGTCACAGGGTCACTGGGGTTTTCTGCGGTGTATGATGCTAATCCGCTAGTTAATGTTTTGGCTGTTGGAATGCGGCGCCATGGTTTACACGTGGGGGCAGATGGTGCTCGGCCTGAATCGGTGTTGATACTCATCGGCCAAGGAACTGGCCGCGACGGCATTCATGGGGCCAGTTTGCTGGCATCCCAGGATTTTGGCGCAGAAACCGAAGAAATGCGGCCGACGGTGCAAGTAGGCGATCCTTTTATGGGGAAGCTGTTGATGGAAGCCACCCTGGCTATTGTCGACCAAGGTCTCGCGGATGCAGTACAGGATCTTGGAGCGGCAGGTTTGACGTCGTCCACTGCCGAACTAGCATACGCGTCATCAGTAGGCGTGGTTGTCGATGTATCCAAAGTCATCTGCCGAGAGCAGAACATGAATCCGTATGAAATAATGTTGTCAGAAACCCAGGAACGCATGCTGCTGTCGGTTCCCAAGAAAAATTTGGCAGCCGTATTAGAAATTCTGACGTGGTATGAAGTGCCTTATGCCGAAATAGGGCGGGTGGTGGCCGGAGATTTTCTTCGTGTTGTGGCTGAGTCGCAGGTCTTGGCTGAGCTCCCTACATCTGTGCTGGTGGGAGGCTGCCCTCGGCTTCCTGTTACGCACGACGTATGGATTTGGGATGGTGACCAACCTGCCGCGCTTGAGAAAACAAGACTTGAACTGACCTGGGGTTATCAGGTGATAGGACACCCTGACTGTCGGGACCGTTCTTCGGTGTATCAGCGCTATGATTCGATGATTGGTCTCCGTACAGTATGGGGACCGGAGCATGATGTGGCGGTAATGCACATTGAAAAAGGTTCGCCAGGACTATGTGTAGCTGTGACGGCACCAGCGCGTTGGGCGGCACTTGACAGTTATGCCGGGGGAATCGGCGCGGTTGCCGCCGCCTTGAGTTTGGTGGCTACGCAAGGAGCGGTGCCTTTGGGGATAACCGATGGTATTAATGCGGGAAATCCTGAAAATTCTGAACCTCACAGAAAAATGGCGGCTCTCATTCAGGGTATTGGCAAGGCAGCTGAGATTTTTGAGGTGCCGGTCACCGGCGGCAATGTTTCTTTGCATAATGAAACAGAAGGACAAGCGATCTGGCCAACGGCGGCCATTGGGGTCGTGGCACGTCACCCGAATCCGGAACAGCCGATCGCCGATGCTCCGCCTTATGCGGGAACGCGCATCTTGGTATTAAATCCGCCAGGCAAGCCCGATTTAGGCGGTAGTGTGCTAGCGGAGATTTTGGGACATCCGGGTAGCTATCCTGTCTTAGATGTCGGTGCGATTCAACATTCTTTGCACTTTTTGGCTGAGATTATCTCTCAGGCGAAAAACGTCGGACTTTTGGCGTGTCGCGCTGTGGGTATTGGTGGACTATTCGTTGCGGTGGCTAAGAGTTTGATAACCAAAACTCCTATGGCATTGGGAGCACATTTGGTGTTGGCCGAGGATGCCGATGCTCGCTTCGTCTTCAATGAGATGGCTGGCCAATGGGTGCTGTTTGTGGAACCGGATTTTAAACCGTTTTGGGACCAGGTATTCGAGACACACGGTGTGTCAGTGATCGATATCGGCTTGGTCACGGACTCTCCGGAACTGATGATAACGGCGGGACGCGCAATAACTTGGCCGCTTATCGATTTATGGCGGGCGTACCGAAAGGGAGGAGTTCGGGATGTCCGATGAACTTCGGGAAGAATGCGGGGTTTTTGGCATTTGGGGCGACATGGAATCTGCATTAAAAGCGTACTGGGGAACGTTTAGTATGCAGCATCGCGGTCAAGAAAGTGCGGGGATTGCGGTTTTGGACCGGAGTGACATTTCAGTGCATAAGGGAATGGGTCTGATGACCGAAGCGTTGCAAGTGGAAACCGAGGTTTTGCGACCCGGTCACGCGGCACTAGGACACGTGCGCTATTCTACGTCAGGAGAGTCCTCATTGGTCAACGCACAGCCACTTTTGATGCGTACTCGCTTTGGCTCGTTGGCTCTAGCGCACAACGGCAATTTGGTGAATGCGGCGGAACTGCGCGAACAATTGGCCCAGTCTGGCTCAATATTTCAAGGAACCTCCGACAGTGAAGTGTTGGCCCACATTTTAGCTAAAAGCACAGAAGAGCACCTGTTTGAGGCATTGCTCGCCAGCCTTCCTAAGCTTAAGGGAGGATTTGCGTTTGCGGTACTCTCGCGAGAGGGCTTGTTTGCGGCCCGGGATCCGCATGGAATTCGCCCGTTGGTATTGGGGCGCACTCCCGATGGCGGTACCGTGATAGCTTCAGAAACTTGTGCGCTCGATACCACTAAAGCCAATTGGCTTCGCGATGTGGAGCCCGGAGAATTGGTGGCCATTAATGATCAGGGAATGAGTTTTCAACCCTTTATTTCTCAAGATGATCAGCCTCGCCGTGCTTTATGTTCTTTTGAAACGATATATTTCGCCAGACCCGACTCACAAATTGACGGGCAAAGCACCCATTTAAGTCGGCGCCAGTTGGGACGGCGGCTTGCTGTCGAAGCTCCTGCTGAAGCAGACGTAGTGATCGGAGTACCCGATTCGAGCTTACCAGCTGCTATGGGGTACGCTGAGGCAGTGGGGCTGCCGTTTGATTTTGGGTTGGTGAAGAACCGCTATATTGCCCGTACGTTCATTGCGCCCAATCAATCTGCTCGTGAATCCAGCGTACAGCAAAAGTTATCAGCAGTGCACGAAGTTGTAGCCGGCAAGCGTGTGGTGCTAGTGGATGATAGTTTGGTGCGGGGCACTACGGTTCGTCGTCTAGTGTCGCTTTTGCGGCAGGCGGGAGCTCAAGAGGTGCATATGCGTATTGCTTCACCCCCATATCGTGAACCGTGCCATTATGGCATTGACACGTCCAGGGCCGGAGAATTGGCGGCACGATCCATGAGTCTCGACGAACTGCGGATTTCTGTCGGAGCTGATTCGTTGGCCTACCTATCACTGCAGGGATTGGAAGCCGGGCTCGGACCTCAGGGCTGGTGTATGGCGTGTTTTGGCGCGGGATATCCGGTCCCATTACCCGTGTCAATGAAACCTGACAAGGAGGGAATTCAGTTTGTCAAAACCCCTGACATATCGTGATGCGGGTGTGGATATTGGCCGTGGGGCGGAGGCTGTACGGCGTATTAAACCGCTGGCAGCACTTACCTACCGTGCCGAGGTGACTGGTGAAATTGGGGGATTTTCTGGTGGTTTTCACTGGGCTCAGCCTGGTACTTTGTTAGCCGGGGCTGACGGGGTGGGCTCCAAATTGCTGGTGGCGCAAGCCATGGGCCGTCATGATACCATTGGCATTGATTTAGTGGCAATGAACGTGAACGATATTGCGGCGAGTGGCGGCCAACCCCTATTCTTTTTGGACTATATTGCGATTGGGCGGTTGGATCCCGATTTGGTAGAACAGATTGTCACCGGCGTGGCCCGGGGCTGCCAAGAATCAGGTTGTGCCCTGTTGGGCGGAGAAACAGCAGAAATGCCGGATATCTATTCAGTAGATGGGTATGATTTGGCCGGTTTTTGCGTGGGTCAGAAATCAGTCTCACTACCCAGTCCGGAGTTGGGAGACCGCATTATTGGATTAGCGTCCTCGGGTTTTCATTCTAATGGATATGCCTTGTTGCGACATATTGTGGCGGTACAGCACCTGGATTGGCATGCTCATTACCCTGCGACGGGGTCGCAGACACTTGGGGATGCATTGCTGACGCCTACGGTCATCTATGTCAAAGTACTGCAAGAATTGTGGAAACGCATTACTGTGCACGGCATGGCGCATATTACCGGAGGCGGAATCGTGGAAAATTTGCCTCGCACGTTACAAAGGGGACAAGGAGCGATTATTGATCGCTCGCGTTGGGAGGTACCGGCCATAGTTCACTGGTTTCAGGAGATGGGTCAAATTTCTGATTCGGAGATGTTCCGGACCTTTAATATGGGACTGGGGATGATGGTGGTGGTTCCGCCTGAGGCGGTTATGGATGTTTTGCAGGTTGCTCGGGGTTTCTCCCTAAACGCCTGGGACGTGGGAGAAGTGGTGGATGCGCCTGGGGTGGTGCTGACATGAAATGGGCAGTCTTGGTGGGAGGGAAGGGCAGCAATCTTCGGGCTTTACTTAGTCAAGAGACGCCCATCGCCCTTGTAGTCTCGCATCGATCCGGGGTTGGAGCGATAGCGATTGCCGAGGAGTTTGGAGTGCCGGTAGAAGTGTTGACTAAAGGGGAGTATCCCGACCGTCAGCACTATGATCGGGTGCTACGCCAAACGCTGCATCGATACCATATCGATGCCATTGCTATGGCGGGCTTTCTTCGATGGTTGACCAAAGAAACCGTGGATGCATTTCGAGGGCGCATCGTCAACATTCATCCCTCATTATTACCGGCATTTCCTGGTCTTCACGCCATAGAGCAGGCCTATCGGTATGGCGTTCGCTGGACCGGGGTTACGGTGCATTTTGTCGATGAAGGGCAGGACACGGGACCGATTATTGCCCAGGTGCCGGTTCGCGTTGACCCCAGCACCTCTTTGGAGGAGTTGGAAATCGCAATACATAAGGTGGAACATTATCTGTACCCTAAAGTGGTGGCAGCTTTAGACCATCATTCGGTAGTACTGGGAGAAGATGGCAAGATTGAATGGCATGTATCACAAGAGGAGGTTCGGTCATGGATCGATGGGCTTTATTTAGTGTAAGTGACAAAACGGGCAGTGTCGAACTGGCCAGGTGGTTTCTCAGTCAAGGGATTGGGATATTAGCCAGTGGCGGCACCTACCGTTTCTTAGAAGAACACGGCGTGGCGGCTACTTCGCTGGAACGCATCACGGGATTTGACCAAGTGTTGGGAGGACGGGTTAAAACACTACATCCGGCAATTTATGCTGGACTGTTAAGTCGTCGGACTAAGGAAGATCAGGCGGATGTGACCCGCATTGGGGCGCCGGATATCGTGGCTGTGGTCGTCAATTTGTATCCTTTTCGCTCTAAGGCGCTGCAAAAGGTTCAGGATTTCAGCCTATTAGTGGAGGAAATTGATATTGGCGGAGTGTCACTAATTCGCGCAGCGGCTAAGAATTATGCCCATGTTATGGTCTTGATAGACCCCGCACAATATTCCTCGATTACGGCTAAAGAATGGAATGGTTTTGGTGTCGTCGATCGACGCCAATTGGCGGCAACCGCATTTCGCCATGCAGCAGCTTATGATGCGGTCATTGCTCAGGTGCTGGGGGAACACGAGGACGCACTGGATCCTGATTGGGTCGCGGCGGGAATTGTTCAACAGGAATTGCGCTATGGGGAAAATCCCCACCAATCGGCCTCCTTTTATCATATGGAACCCCACTCGGGATTTGCCGGAGCCCATCAGTATCAGGGCAAAGAATTGTCTTATAACAACTTGGCCGATGCCGACGCGGCGTGGGGCTTAGTGCGGTCCCTGGCGGCACCGGCGGCGGTAGTCATTAAACACCAAAACCCGGCTGCAGCCGCGGTGGCGCAATCTGTGGAGAAGGCTTTTGATCTGGCATATCAGGCGGATCCGGTCTCTATCTTCGGTGGCATCGTGGCGTTTAACACAATGGTGACGAGAGCTGTGGCGGAAGAATTGAAAGATATTTTTTTGGAAGTAGTCTTGGCTCCCAAATATGAAGCCGAGGCATTAGAAGTAATGGCCCGCAAGAAGAATCTACGGGTTTTAAAGATGCCCCATCAATCCTTTAAGCCTTGGGATGTGCGCATGATCGATGGCGGCCTGTTGGTGCAAACAATTGACCGCGAGGCAGCCTCCTTATCTGATTGGCAGCAAGTGGCAGGACCCAAAACGGATCTTCAGGCTTGGGAACGCGATGCCCGATTAGCTTGGTCCACGGTGAGGTGGGCTAAGTCCAATGCGATTGTCATAGTCCGCGACGGCGTGACTCGCGGCATTGGTTCCGGACAAACCAACCGGATCGATGCAGCAAAACAGGCGATAACGCGGGCAGGGGATGGTTGTCAAGGAGCGGTTCTGGCTTCTGATGCGTTTTTTCCCTTCGGTGATGTTATGGCTGAAGCAGCCCAAGCTAAAGTGAAAGTTGTGATTCAACCCGGGGGATCCCAGCGGGATCAGGAATCGATCGACGCTGCCAACCAATTTGGCATCGCCTTGTTCTTCACCAAAGAACGGCACTTTCGGCATTAGGAGGAATTGACTTCATGCAACCCGAATATGCGGTGATTGTGGGAAAAGGAGCGCGTGAACACGCCTTGGTGTGGGGGTTGAAGGAGTCTTCACGTTTCAAAGAAATATTTGCCATGCCTGGCAATCCTGGTATCTCCCAAATTGCCCAATGCTTGCCGTACCGTGATACGGAAGAAATTGTGGCCTGGGCAATGGATAAGTCGCCCATGCTGGTGGTGGTGGGACCGGAAAATCCCTTGGCGGAAGGTATTGTGGATCGATTGCGAGAGGCTGGGCACTGGGTCATAGGTCCTGAGCAACGGGCTGCCCGGCTCGAGAGAGCAAATCGTTTGCCAAGTCGGTGATGGAGCGGTACGGCATTCCCACTCCCCGTGCAATGCGCTTTGACAACCTCAAGGCACTGGAGAATGCTATCTCTATCGAAACCCAATGGCCCCATGTGTTAAAACAAAGCGGGTTGGCGGGCGGCAAGGGAGTGGTTATTGTTGAGACGCCATCACAGGCGTTGCAGATAGCTCGGGAGTGGAGTGTTCAAGATAATCTGTTGGCTCAAGGCATACTCTGGGAAGATTATCTGGAGGGCAAAGAAATATCGGTGCATGTGTTGACTAATGGCAAGGATTACGTTTGGCTGCCATTAACCCGAGACTACAAGCGGGCGACCCCCGACCTTAACGCTCCTAACACCGGAGGCATGGGGGCTTTCGGACCGGTGACTGACATCACTCCAGAAGTCAGGACTGTTATCAACGAAAAAATTTTGGAGCCGTTAATGCAATTTTTGCAAGACGACAACCTGTTCTATCATGGCGTGCTATATGTTGGTATTATGCTGACTCACCTTGGGCCGATGGTGTTGGAATTTAATGTACGGATGGGGGATCCCGAGGCCGAAGTGCTGATTCCTCTGTTGCCGATAGACTGGGGGGCCTGTTGGTTAGGATTGGCTCAAGGAAACTTGCCATCCATCGTTGAACCCGAGTCTAGGGCTGCGGTCGCCGTGGTTTTGGCAGATAGCGGATATCCGCTCGAGGTTAAGGGCAGTCAAGAAATCATTTTGCCGAAAACTCCCGAGGGGCTAATCTTTCACGGTTCTACCCAACAGAGTGGAGACGGCACCGTACTTCAAGCTCAAGGCGGCCGAATTGTCACCGTAGTGGGCCGAGACAGTAGCCTGTTGGGGGCGCGTGACCAAGCTTATCGGACCATTCGCCAGATTATTGCGCCCGATACCCAGTTTCGTCACGACATTGCTGCAGATACTGAGTAAAAAACCCGATGATGGTCACAATACCGGGAAAAGGATTCTGGAGGTGTCATGTGACCATCAAATTTGGGGTGGCGGCCACGGGTGTGGCCTTGGCCACAGTGCTGATTGCTGGCTGCAGTTTTACTATGGGTTCTCCGTCTCCAGAGCATGGCAGTACCGCCTCGAGCAGTCACGGAGGTTCAGGCTCAGGGTCTGGAGGCTCCGGCTCCGGTGGTTCAAGCTCCAGTGGCTCGAGTTCCGGGGGAGGCTCTGGGTCGTCAAGTTCTTCCGCGCCGACTATTGAAGTGCAGAAAGCCGTTCATGATGAAATGGAAACCCCGAAAATGCAAAAGGTGATTCAGGACAGCATTTCTACCGCAGAAGTTCAAAAATTTATGATGAGCTCGACGGGCCAATCGACATTAGAAAAATCAGTGATGATGGTGATGTCGAGTCCCACCTTCCAAAAAACCTTGGAAACAGACGTGATGAAGGCTATGTCGTCCCCGACTGTCACAAGCGCTATTGATACATCTGTAAAGCAGAGCATTATGAAAATGGTTACCAGTTCCTCCTCGTCTTCGAGTTCTTCGGGCAAGTCCAGCAGTTCCTCTGGCGGGTCCTCCTCATCGGGTGGATCCTCTTCAGGAGCAGGCTCTTCGGGTGGTGGCGGGTCCTCAGGCGGCGGTGGGTCATCAAGCGGTTAACAATCCTCTTGTGTTTCTTAGAAGGGTCGCTCACAATACCAATCAAATACATAGGTGAGGTGGGCCATGAATCCGAAACTACGAAGCACAGAGGTTGATTTGTTGTGCCGCGCAGTATTAAGCTTAAAAACTGAGGAAGAATGCTATGCTTTCTTTGAAGATATTCTTACCGTAGCGGAAATACAGTCGATTGCTCAACGCATGGCAGTAGCTCAGATGTTGGATTCTGGACAAACTTATGAAGATATTGCCCAGTTGACTGGAGCGTCATCGGCAACGATATCCAGGGTGAAGCGTTCGTTGGCGTTTGGGGCCGATGGGTATCGTTTGGTATTGGATCGATTGCAAACGCCCTCTTAACCAGTTGCCAATGCTAGGACCTTACGCTATATTGATCTTGTGGATTTATTGAGGTAAAGCGATAAGGTGATAAATGATGCGGTGGGCAGAGGCGGCAATGGGGATGGGCTTTTCTCCCTCAGGTCCGATTAAAGGATGGCGTTATACCAATCAATCCATGGAAATTTGGTATCGCATGGGAAATCCTGATATGGCCCGCGATGAGTTGCTCCATTTGCTGGAGTGGGCATTTGGTCCCGGTACCTATAGGGAATCTGCGAATCAGCATGCCCAATGGCATTGGCGGAACCCTATCGTCTCTGCGCAAATATCAATACACCCCGAGCGTGCTCAGGCCGTGGTCGTAGAGCGCCAGCCCGGAATTTTAGCCAGCACGGCAGGCGACGTTCAGGAGTGGGCAGTGAGTCCCATTCATTAAGCAAGCCCGGCGGCCATTCCATGGTATAATAGCAGTACAGGGACGGCCAGGGGGTTCTATCATGGATTTGCTTGATCAATTGAACAGTGAACAACGTAGGGCCTGCGAAACAGTTCAAGGCCCGCTATTGTTGTTGGCGGGTGCGGGAAGCGGAAAGACACGAACGTTAACTTACCGCATGGCCCATTTGATTTCCACCCACGGAGTCCATCCGAGTCAAATTTTGGGTTTCACTTTTACCAATAAGGCAGCACGGGAAATGAAAGATCGCATTGACGGTCTAGTAGGCGACCGCAGTCGCTGGATGTGGGTCGGAACATTCCATGCCGTGGCCGTGCGAATTCTTCGGGAAAATATTGAAGTCCTGGGTTATCAACCTCGATTTTTGGTTTACGATGCCGATGATTCCAAAGCCCTATTGCGCGATATTGTTCGCAATTTAGGATGGGATGACAAACAATGGGCTCCGGGAATGTTCCTCGGCGCTATTAGTCGTGCCAAGAATGCTTTTGTCGGACCCGCAAACTGGAATGATAACAGTTTCACAGGGCAAAGAGTGGGTCAAGTCTACCAAGCTTATCAAAATCGACTGCGGGAATTGAATGCGTTGGACTTTGATGATTTGATATTTAACACGGTAGCGTTGTTTGATAAGGCACCTGATGTGTTGCGCCGTTATCAAGACAGATTTCATTATGTGTTTGTTGACGAGTATCAAGACACCAATTTGGCGCAATATCGGATGATAAAACACTTGGCGTCTGGTTCTCACAACATTTGTGCGGTAGGAGACGATGACCAGTCTATTTATGGCTGGCGCGGTGCTGATATGCGTAATATCTTGGAGTTCCAACGCGATTTTCCCGGCGCCAAGATTATCAAATTGGAACAGAACTATCGGTCTACCGAAACTATTTTGGCTGCCGCTAACGCAGTGGTAGCGCATAACGAATCAAGAATCGGAAAATCGTTATGGACTGAGCAAGGGCACGGAGAAAAACTCAGGGTGTTTCGGGCGGCAGATGAGGAAAGTGAAGGATGGTATGCGGCCGAGGTTATTCATGAACAAGTCCGCAAGGGGCGCAAGCTATCAGATTGCGCCATATTATATCGCACCAATGCCCAATCCCGCGCGTTTGAAATGGCCCTGACCCGCGCCGGCATTAGTTACCGTTTAGTCGGAGGCAAGCGTTTTTACGATCGTAAAGAAGTCAAAGACGTGCTGGCCTATTTGAAAGTGTTATTCAATGGAAAAGATGACGTGTCTTTGGCCCGAGTGGTGAACTTTCCCCGACGCGGAATCGGGGACATTGCGCTGCAGCGAATTCGCGACTTTGCCTCAGAACGTCAAATATCTTTGTTGGAGGCGTTGGGTCAAGTCGCCATGGTGCCAGGACTGACCAGCAGTGCCTCTCGTGCAGGACTTGAGTTGGCGCGGCTTTTCGAGCGTTGGAATGACATGTTGCCGGCACTATCGTTAAAGGAAATTGTGAACCGGGTGGCTGAAGAAAGCGGGATGTTGCCGTTATATCGAAAAGAACGAGGGTCTGATGGTGAAGAACGGATTGAAAACATTGGCGAATTAATCTCCGTCGCAAAGCGATTTGAGGAAGAACAAAATACCCGAGATCTCGGAGAATTTTTAGGATGGGTGGCGCTCGTCTCGGATTGGGATCGTACCGAAGACGATGCGGGCGGCGTTTGGTTAATGACTTTGCACAGCGCCAAAGGACTTGAATTTCCCGTGGTGATCCTTGGAGGCTTGGAAGAAGGCCTTCTGCCGCATCTAAGGTCTTTGGAAGAGGGATCGGTGGAGGAAGAACGGCGTCTGCTATATGTGGGTATAACCCGGGCCCAAGAAGAACTCCATTTGACTCACACGGAAACCCGCACCATGCTGGGGAGAACCCTAGCCAATCCGGTGTCGCGCTTTCTTGAAGAGATTCCTAAAGATCTGATTTATTCACCACAACGCCCCACTCGAATGGATCGGGTGGCACGACCATTAGGTGAAACATTGGATAATTTTGCCGTGGGGGAACGTGTACGCCACCCCAGATTTGGTTGGGGAACGGTGGTGGCAACGCGTGGGGACGCAGACAATACCGAGTTGACAATAGCCTTTCCTGGCGGGGGAGTCCGATCTTTTCTAGCCAAATTTGCCCAATTATCACGTGAAGGGATCGAAGCGTAGGATGACGGTGGATGAGGCGCGAGAATTAGTGCAATCTCTGCGCGAGGAAATTACCCGACACAATCGATTGTACTACGAACAAGACCAGCCGGAAATTTCCGATGCGGCTTATGATCAACTGGTGCGTGAGCTGAATCGACTCGAAGAACAATTTCCGCAACTGAAGACGGCAGCATTTGAATCCCGAGTGGGTGGAAGACCCAACCCCAATTTGAAAACGGTGACGTTTGTGCGGCCCGTGCTGAGCTTAGGGAATTTGCACAACCGCGAGGAATTGGACGACTATTATCGCAAGACGGTGGATTCCCTTCAAGCTGGCGTGGTGCCGCTGTGTTGTGAACTGAAGATTGATGGGTTGTCGATTGTGGTGACTTATGTAGCAGGCCGCCTGACTTTGGGTGCCACCCGAGGCGACGGAGCTCGAGGCGAAGATGTGACGGCAAATTTAGCCGCAATTGCGACCATACCCCAAGTACTGCGTCAGCCAGTGTCTGTGGAACTTCGTGGCGAGGTCTACATGCCACGCTCGACCTTTTCATCATTAAATCAAAGTCGGACTAAAGCGGGGCTTTCTCTGTTTGCCAATCCACGAAATGCCGCCGCCGGATCATTGCGGCAACTGGATCCCCGGGTCACTGCGGAACGGAAATTGTCGGCATTTTTTTATGAGGTTCGGGAAGGTGCCCAATCACTCGGGATTACGAGTCAGACGGAATCGTTGCGAGCGATGGCACAGTGGGGATTGCCGGTTGAATCGCATCATGTTCTCGCCAAGTCGCTCCCGGAAATATATAACTATATCGACTATTGGGAGAATGCACGGCACCAATTGGACTTTGACACAGATGGCCTGGTGCTTAAGGTTGATGACTTGACGTCTCATGAAATTTTAGGCCAAACGCAAAAAGCGCCCCGATGGGCTATGGCTTATAAGTTCCCTCCCGAGGAGGTTCTTACCCAAGTTCAGGATATTCTCGTGTCGGTTGGTCGAACCGGTACCCTGACTCCCACCGCGATGCTGGATCCGGTGCTGGTGTCAGGAACTACCGTGAGTCGTGCCTCTTTGCACAACTGGGATATTATTGCGGAACGGGACGTGCGAATAGGGGATTTTGTGTATATCCGAAAGGCAGGCGAAATCATTCCCGAGGTCGTGCGAGTGGAGTTAAGTTTGCGAGGAAGCCATACTGAGCCCTTTATGCCGCCAAGTTATTGCCCTGAATGTGGATCGGCGGTGGTACGGGAGATAGGAGAATCAGCTTATCGTTGTACCGGGGGAATGGGATGTCCGGCTCAGTTGCGTGAGAGCATCATACATTGTACTA
>JAMCTO010000261.1 GCA_023381095.1 Bacillota bacterium | reverse complement strand
GCCACGCTACGGGCCATTCACCGTTCGGGCCATTGGCAAGCATTCTGGCGAAAAGGTCCATGGGCTCAACTGGTGCCCCTTGCTCGGCGGATTGCCGCATGATCACAATTTTGAGGTACACCCGTTAGGAGTGAACGTATTTATAGACTGTGACGTCGTCCAGGGTTATGAGGCCAGCATCCACCATGGTATCCAACACCGGCAAGAACTTGTCAATGTATTCGGCGCTGTCGACAATTTCAATAACGATGGGAAGGTCGCTCGATAAATCCAACAAATTCGTCGTATGAATGCGACTAGAGGGCCCGTATCCTTCAAATGCTCGCATCACGGTGGCTCCCGCCAAACCCATCTCCCGTGCTTTGAGGACAATGGCATGGTAGAGAGGTTTGTGATGGTAATGATCGGCTTCACCAATAAAAATTCTTAATCGCTTTGACTGTCCAGTAATTTTAGCAGGCACCTGAGTTCCCCCTTTGCATTTTTCAGAATTCCAACCAAAATGTGGATTTAATTGTACCATGGAGAATTCTTAGGGAGAAATGTTCTGAGAAATGCCATACTATGGAACTATGGACCCTCAAAACTTGGAACCCGTGATAACGCGTGACACACCAACCTATGTTGTGATTAATCCGTTTTCACGCACAGGTCGTGACGCCTATCGGGAAGTGGTACGCACTGTCGCGGAACGGATGAATTTAGTCGGGGACTATTTACCAGAGTCCCCTGCTGAATTGGTAGCTATCATTCAATCAGGCTTGTCTCATGGCGTAACCAGATTTCTTGTCGGCGGCGGGGATGGTACCTTATCGATAGCAGCCCAGGCGTTATTATTTTCGCGGGGAGTTTTGGGAGTATTGCCTTTGGGCACTGGCAACACCTTCCTACCCGACGCTCTTCCGATCTCTTGGCCGCATGCTCTGGATTCATTGATATCGGGGGAACCTCGCGCTTTCGATGTGGGTCAGGCAGAGACTCAGAATGGCTGCCGGACATTTTTAAACAGCGCGACCGTTGGAATCAGTGAAAATCTCGTTAAGCTTTTGACGCCCGAAGCCAAACGCCGGCTCAAGTGGGGAGCTTGGGCATTTAACGTCCGAAAGGCGCTTGAGGAAAGTGATACGTTCCAGATTACCTTGGAATGTCAGAACCGCGTGGAATCTTACCGCACTAGGCAACTGGTGGTTGCCAAGGGACGAAATTTGGCTGGCCCGATTTTTAGCACGCCAAGTGCCCATCATCATGACGGTCAACTTCATGTGTTTAGTTTAGGAAGCCATGACTGGTGGTCACTGATTCGTGTAGCCGCATTGTTGCTGGTAGGACGCCACATCAATGACGCGGCGGCTCATTATAAAGCCGTCGATGAGATCCGTGTGAAAACGGATCCTCCGCGAGTGATAGATATTGACGGAGATCTATGGGATGCCACCCCCGCAATATTCCGCGTCCAACGGCGCGCTTTGTGGGTTTTAACTGGCATAGCACCTGAAAACAAATCGGGATCTCCCCACGGATAAATTCATGGATCTAAAATGTTAGGCTGTCCACTTTTATACGGTCGCCCAACACCTGCCAACTGCGGAAAATCAGGTATAAACCGTGCCCGGATCCCATGGTCGGAGACTGGGTCAATGGTGACCGTCGTTCCCACACCTACCACCACGGGATTTGTATGGTATTTGTACCACGCTCCCAACGCATCGGTCTGCCCCTAAAGAATCAGGGGGATTGTATTGAACCTTCAGCTCGTATCCTGGGGGTGTGATTTCTAGAGGAGGCGGGTTCGACAGACGTTGGCCACCCGGTGGAAAACTGGTTTCAGCAAGGGTGCCATTGAGGCCAACACCACCTAATCCACCTGCCCCACCACAGTCCGCGTAGTATCCTTGGAGAGTCGCTTATACTTCTTGCCGCAAACCGTCATGAAAGAGCCCCAATTTGATATGCGTGTTGCCACTATATTTTGCTCTCTCACCATCCCATTACCGGGGCGAGGGCTGGCGTGGCGCCCAGGTCGTCTCGGCTTTGTGGTCCGCCGAAGATATCAACCGGCATTACGACGGCTATGTTCGAGAAGATGACGGAAGCTGGCGCCCGGCCAATATTCCCGGGACCAACCCCAGAGATCCCGGTTGAGGCTAAAGGAGGAAGCCAATTGAAGCACACTGCCCATCAAATCCTCGCCGATTCCGATACCAATTACACTGCCAATAACGTTTGAACTCGCCTCAAAACATGGGTGGTGTGGACCACTTTTATGGTTCTAATCGATGGCCAGATATGGGTAAATCGACAACTTGGACGCGCATGAATCGTGTTCCTTTGCCGACTTCTTCATGGGCAGCTTTACGTGGTTAATAGTGCGTCAACGGGGACAAATGTGCAACAAGGTGGTTGGCTCGCGACCGTCGAAGGTACTGGTGCCAATATCTGCTAAAAAACCGACGTACTCTGGAGTGAGACCATGCCATATGTCATCAGCATTGTTCCCCCCAAAACATACGGGCAACGAATCGCCAGTTCCAAAGACGGTGGCCCAACAACCATACTCCATGGGTCGTGGAGCCCCACATTACCGTCAAGGCTCAAGGGGGCCTGACGCCAGACTTGGCTTGGACGGATCCCGTCACAGCGGTCTGCGCAGCCTTTCCGCGCTTTATAGTCGCCATCACGGGACCGGAGTTCTTGGGCGATGCCGTCGTCTATCTCGGGGTGGTATCCGAGTTGAGTCGCTGAGAACCCTCCACAAACGACTGGTCGACGCCACATCGCCCGATCCCGAATCGATTCAGGGGTATTTCGAGTTAGACCGTTACGTGCCTCATTTAACGTTGGGGCAAACGGTGAGGGGCACGACGCCATCGGAGTTAAAGGATATGCGACACGAGGCCGACCAGGTTCTGCGGCCTTTCCCGGTTTTTGAAGCCACGGGCGTCCGGATATACCAGGAGGTCGAAAACCGACGCGATGCAAACGACACACCCCCATTTGGGATCGATTTTGGAAGGTCGAACCGACCCCTCTTCGGACATGGTCGCCCGTTTGGCCGCTTATTTGCAACGTTCGCCTGATGATGTGAAGGTCTGGCTCCGGGAGAGCGACTGGGGTGAGAATCTGCCCGGGGCGTCGAACCATTTATCCCAGGAATTCCGCGACCATGTCTCATTAATTGCAACATATCTGACGATTGTATGGTTGTTGTCCGCCCAGGCTGCACGAACATGGGATTCACTGCAAACCGTGCGCCTACCTGCGATCCAAGATCCAAGGACTGGGCAAACAACTACGGTAGAAGATCCTGCCGGATTGTACGATTACGTGCAAAAACAACTGGCTAAAATGTCTAACGAGCAAGTTTTCCATGTGCTGGAAGCTGCTGGGGCGCTCGCAAGGATTGCCTTCACCGACTCGGAGTTTCTTCAGCACTTTCGGGAATTCCATGAAGCCTTACATCCAATGCTACCTCAGACTCAGGGAAAGCTGCGGCGAGATCCCGCGGCCGACCACCCGGAGTCTAAGCGGAAGACTTATTTTGATTATTTGTCCGAAGATGAAAAGGATCTTATTCGCACATTGATCCGTAAATTGGCGGCCCACAAAATCGAGGCGGACTCGGAATAGTGACCAAACCTTATTTGTTCAGTTGCGGTTTACCGCGTTCGGGACGAAAACCCTTCCGTAAGATTTCTTGGGGAACCGGTCCCGTCGGAAGCTTGGCTGGCAACGGCGTGGCCGGCACACCCAATGGTTGGGGTGTGGGTTGTACGGATTTTGGCGGCTGCTGGGGCATCTTTTTTGCCATGGTGCGATTCACCTCCGAATAGAAAACAGACCGATTGACGCAATAATCGTCCCGATTAACCCGAGCAATGCCCATACTAATCGACGACTTTTTGGGCCAGCATCGGGCGGTTGTGCTGAACTGCTTGGGCCATTCCATGAATCATCCACAGTGTCGCGTCAAGTGCGGAGTCATGGGAGTGCGTTTCGTAAAACGACGGTACGTCTGGTCCGTTGTGATAGTCGGCCACCCATAAAGTGGTGAGCGCCAACACCGTCGAAATCAAGGCCAATCCAATTGGAATCATAACCCACGGCCACCAAGTTGTCTGGACTAGGATAGCGATGACCACCCCTTGAAAGGCCAACAGCCCGACCGCCTTCGTCTCTAATGCATTGGATGCATCCAGTTGCCGACTCAGCTGCTCTTTGACCAAGTCAAGCAATAGTGTGGTTAAGGGTTGCCCTTCTGATTCGTTCACGCGCCATCCGTCCTCTGCTCTTTATTATATCCAGATATCCATTCCGCGTCGAACCACAAGCCTTAGGGAAAGCTAAGAGAATTCGATTTGCCGCTCCTTTCCCTTCCCTAGAGGATCGCGGGCGCCCGATTGCAATAGAGATCGGTCCAAAAACAAAGAGTCCCGGGGTCTCTTCTCTTTCCCTATAGCCTTTCTTTTGTGTTACTATCTGTTACTACCTCGTTACTATCTGAAACCGTTATCCAGCTTGCCTTTCAACCCATGTTACTACTGTTACTACCATTGTTACTGCTTTAAAGACACGCTCAAAAAAATTACGCGAGATCTCGATCGTGATAATTCTTTTTAGAAGCTTTAGAGGGGAAATGCAGTAGTAACAGTGGTAACTGTAGTAACACCCGCGTCCGGCAAGGCTTTACGGGTTCGCGGTGTGGTAACAGCCTCCAGCCAATGGTCCCAACCTTGTTAGAATGGGAGATCGGCCCGTTCATCTTCGGCTGCTTGCAAAGCCTCAGCGTTGAGCTTAATCATCCGAGGTCGGATGGTCCCGTCTTCGAGGACCCCTGCTTTCAGCATCTCCCGCAGCCACCGCAGCACGGTGCCATCGGATA
>JAMCTO010000260.1 GCA_023381095.1 Bacillota bacterium | reverse complement strand
CACTTGCTTGCCATTGGTTAAATAGAAATGGGTCGGCGTTCCGGAACCGTTATTCTTCCATATCCCATCATAAAATCGATGCCCCAAAAACAGCAGCGCTTTCCCCTGTCCTCGGGTATTCACATTGATCCAGCCGGTTCCGGCAGGATCATACAGATAATTTTCGGTGGTGTACTCAATCACCACATTTGATGCCACCACCGGCTGTCCCGAATTGAGTCCCATAACTTGTTGAAATCCGGTATTAGCTTCTTGGTCTTCTACCCACCGGGTCCAGCCATTTGCAGAGGGATCCCATCGCCATTGCTCCAGTGTATTGCGCGGATTCCACTCCATGGTAATGGTCTGATATGGCGGTGTGCCGTTAGACACATGGCTTACAAAAGGCCAATGGCCGGTCACACGAGGATTGCCCCAGGTGTTGTCAGCTACCTGCATCACACTGGACACGTTGACAAAGAGATTGTGCGGAGCCGGACGGCTAGCGACCCGATATCCCAAGTTGTAGGCATTGGCATCCAAATCTAAGTTATGAATATGATCCTGTGCAATACTGGTGTACCCAGGGTTCGAAGCTCCGGCATGCGCATAAGCTGCAGGCCACTCGTGGACTAGGCTGACGAAATATGGTCGAGCAGACCGCACTGGGCCCACTTGACTCGGGGCTTGTCCCCAAAACAGCAGCATGTAGCGAGAGTAATAGAAGAATTCAGTGTAGGCCTCATACACAATATCAGCCGAGCGCAGTCCATATTGTGGTCGACCATATTCCGTATTTTCCACCATAACGGCCACCAACGGCCCATGTTGTGGTGTTTTTGACCCAGTTAATGGATCCAGCCGCGAAGGAGGTGATGTGATGAGCCCCGTGTTTCCGCTTTGGTTGCTGTTCGGAGCCGAGACATTGGTGCTTTTAGATGTTTGACTTTTTGAAGGAGAGCTTTGATGGCCGCATCCGGCCAAACCACCAGCCAGCAATCCCGCAACAGTTGCGGCGGTCACAATTGAGCGAAAAGGTTTCAAATAAGTTCAACGCTCCTTAATCCGTTTCCCTTATCATACCATTGCCATGATATAGAATTCATCTTCTTAATAAGTTAAGGCATCGTAGGAAACAGGTTCACGAAAAGAAATGCATTTGTTCTGTAGGATAGTGAGGAACCATTCCTTCATGTTGGGCAACGGCTAGACGCCATTTTTTAATCAGTTCATAAGGATAGCGAGTTGGAAAATTTCTAGCCACTTGCGTAGGCCGCGAAACACCGGGTTCTACGGCAATTTCTTTCAGGAGATGAAAAAAGTGACCCGGGCGCACGGCAACATCTTTGGTTGCCTTTGCCACCGCAGATAACGCAGCACTTAGTTCCAATGGCCAGTCAGGATCGACAAAGGGCTCAATCCCTGGTCCGTAGGGAGGCTCAGGAATCGCCACTCCGGAGGATTCGGCAGAAAGCCAGGCTGCATAAGCCCACAACAGCACGCCGGGTTTAATCGGATGATGCAAAAATTCGTCAAAACGGTTCAATGCGTCCGAAGGAACGTAAGTCGCAGCGGCCACAACCGCCAACGGCCATGGGTCAAGCTCGCCAATGTGATGGTCGGCAAGCCATTGCCGACAACGACTCCAATGCCATTGGCGGAGGCGGTGTGTCCAGAAGTCGTCAACATATAAGATATGGTGAATAGCATCCCATGCGGCGTTACTCCAATGACGATCATCTTCCGGAAAGGACAACGCTGATCGACTGCTCCATTGCAATTTTTCTGCGGTCCACGATATTTTAAAAGGCGAGGTCACTCGAGCAACCATTTCCCAAAATTGCTGATCCATCGCATTCCCCAACCTTTAACTATACTGAATACTGTTCATTGCTATGATATCATTAGCCTCTCAGCATACCCAAAGCCCTCGACAAAAATTAGTAGGCAGCCCGCTGAAGAAAAATGGCTTAAGTCAAGGTGCTCATTGTCTCTTTGTTGGCAACAAGGATACGAAGTGTCGATACTACCACTGGTTCATTAGTCTGCTTTTTAACTGTCAACTGAGTATCGACCACTCCTCCATGTTCTTTGACAGAGAGGCCGTTGACCTGGAGTTCCACCGAAATGGTGTCGCCAATGTATGTGGGCGCCACAAATCGCACACGGTCAATCCCATAAAAGGCCAATACCACTCCGGGCTTCATCGTAATCAATCCGGTGGATGCCGAAAGCACGAGCATGCCATGGGCAATACGCTGCCCAAATGGGCCTTTCTGCGCCCATTCTTTATCGGTATGAAGCGGATACCAATCGCCGCTAAACGCGGAAAACATCACTAAGTCGGCCTCGGTTATGGTTCTACCCCGCGATACCCACACCTCACCCACAGTGTAGTCTTCAAAAGGTCGGTCAAACATCTATCGTTCCTCCCGCATTATATTTTTTAATCGGATCACAAAAACAACCACGGTTTGAGCACTGTCTTTAGCAGCCATGGGGAAATTCTGTATCTCCCGTTAATCATAGCGTACATCCCAACAATATGAATTGGGCCTAACCGTTCCAATGCATGGGTGTCCGATCGGTTTAAGCTAGTTTCCATTTTATCAAATAGGGGACCGACTTAAACGGGTCCGGGCCCCGGCAATCCCCCAACACCGGGCACCATAAATGGCTATTGTTGGGGCTTAAAGACGTCGTGGTCGACATGCCGAGCACCTTCGAGTTCGCTCAACAAATTGACCGCCACTTTAGCA
>JAMCTO010000259.1:2574-6259 GCA_023381095.1 Bacillota bacterium | reverse complement strand
AGAGCGTCGACCAGATAATGTGGCAATCGGACCATAACCCGGCGGTTTTCTTCCAATCTGTCCACCTCTTTCCCTCACAGGAAATATTATATCGTTCGCAAAAATTGCGGTCAATGATGAATCCATGCGGGGGCGCTAAACCCACTCACGAACGACACGCGACCCGATGCCGGTCAGTATTTCATATGAAATAGTTTGTGCCAACTCTGCCAGGTCCGTAGCACGAATAGTACAAGTACCGTCCGACCCCAGAAGGGTCACTCGATCTCCTACACGAACCGGAGCGCTTAGTGGCAATCCTACACTGATTTGATCCATCGAGATCCGCCCCACCACTGGATAACAATGCCCTTCAATAATTACCGACGCCAGATTGGACCATTGGCGTCGATAGCCATCGGCATAACCTACCGGAACCGCAGCGATTTTCATAGCCTCCACTGTGCGATAAGTACGCCCGTAGCCGATGGACATGCCTTCCGGCACGTCTTTGAGATAGACCACACGAGATTCCCAACTCAATCCCGGTTTTAATTCGGGATCGTCTATTCCCCCATACAACGCAATACCGACCCGCACCAAATTAAAATGGGTTCCCGGGTATTTCAAAGTCGCACAGGAGTTTGCCGCATGAATTAACGAAGGCAAAGATCCACGACGCCGTATCGACTCGATCATATCTAAAAAATTCTGCAATTGTCTCCGTGTAAATGTACTGTCCTCGGCGTCACTTTCCGCAAAGTGGGTCATCAAGCCACGCCATTTAACCATGGGCGTGTGGTTCAGTCGATGCCACCATTCATCATTCCACTCGGATATCGGCATTCCTACACGACCCATTCCAGTATCAATTTTTATATGAACCCAAGCCTCCTTCCTAAGACGGGCCGCTTCCCTGGCAATCTGATCGAATGTTGCCATATCAAAGACGGTCAAATCAATATTGTGTTCGATCGCCTGGGCAATTTGACCTTCCCAGCTCTGCCCCAATATCAATATTGGTGCCGTAATTCCCGCTTCTCGTAATGCCACGCCTTCTTCAGCCATTGCCACGCCAAGCCATACTGCCCCTGCAGTCAGAACAGTTTTCGCAACTGCAACCGCCCCATGACCGTAGCCATTAGCCTTGACCACAGCCATCAATTGGGTTACCGGAGTTAATCGGCTAATAATGAGGCGCACGTTGTCAGCAATATTGTCTAGATGCACGATCACCTTTGTTGGCCTCATATTGATCTCCATCACAGTGAAATAGGTGCTGAATTTGGGCGGACTTGGTTCTCCACCCGTCTTCGCGCCTCTGCAATTCCGTCAACAAGGTCTGTAGCCACTAGGGAGTGCCCGTAGTGCTCTTTAGCAACCATTCCTGCCCATCCATGCCAATAAGTTGCTAGGGCCGCCGCCGGGCCAGGTTTTAATCCCTGTGCTAATAGACTCCCCACCATTCCCGCCAGCACATCGCCACTACCTGGCGTGGCCATTTCCCGAGTTCCCGTGGGGTTGACGATCAGGTTACCCATATCTCCAATAATGCTATAGGCTCCCTTTAATATCACCGTTGCCTGATAACGCTCCATGAGTTGACGTGCCGCCTTTGGTCTATCTTCATTTACGTCTTGGAGGTCCAATAGGCGCGCTGCCTCCCCTGAATGGGGCGTCAGTATCATGGAAGCCACTCTCGTAACACGCGAAATCTGTTTCAAGAGTCTTAGCCCGTCCGCGTCTACCACTGTCGGCTTTCCCAGTCCCAACACCGACTCAAGTACATTGGGCGCAACATCTGACCCCAATCCCGGTCCCACCACAATGACGTCTGCAGCGGCAGCCAATCGGGTTTCTTCATCGCTCCATCGCAAACTGCCATGTGAACAGGGGCCTTCGTGTACCAAGAGGGTGGGCGGGGCAGCAATGCGACGGGCCAAACCTTGAGGCACGATCAGGGTCACCAATCCGGCTCCAGCACGAAGCGCTGCCATTGCGGATAAAAGCGGGGCACCAGCCATGTTTTTGGATCCGCCCACCACGACTACTCGACCGCGCTGATACTTATGACCCAGTTGATTTAAAGAGGGCATCCACTCCTGTGCAGTACCGGGATCTAACCAGGAATCGGTTAGTTCCCGGATCATGCTCAAGCCGATGTCAGCTACCACCAGTTCTCCCCGCATGGCGGCTCCGGGATATCCCCAATGACCCCATTTAGAGGCACCAAACGTTATGGTCGCCAGCGCATTTATCGCAGGCCCATGGTAATCGCCTGAATCCGCAGCGACTCCAGAGAGAAGGTCAATTGCCACCACAGGAGTTTGTCGGCGGTTGATTGCTTCGTAGCTATCTGCTATCGGTGTGTTACTGATAGTGCCATGAAATCCTGTTCCAAAAACGCCATCCACAATGAGGTCGGCTATGGGGTCAGCATCCCATCCCGTCTTCACCTTTGCCCCAAAAGATTGTGCGGCGCGCAACATAGCTTCCGCACCGTCAAATCTCGGCACCCCGTCGACAAGTCGCACCGTCACATCGTAATAGGGAGCCAAATATCGCGCAACCACCAAACCGTCACCGCCATTGGCACCTTTACCCACCAACACCTCGATCCGACGCCGCTCAATCTCCAACCGGGTATGGATATACTGCGACACTTTAGAGCCAGCAACTTCCATAAGGCTCAGAAATGGGACACCGTTAGCCATAGCGTGTCCATCTTGCGCTTTAGCCTGACCTTTAGTCCAAATTTGGGTTGTCATCGGTTTCTAACACCACCATTGCCACAGAAAAATGACGTTCATGTGTCATCGATAGCCATATTCGGGCTTGATGAGCCTCGATCCATTCTTGGAGACCGCCTTTCACGGTGATTGCCGGCTTTTGATAGGGTTGCCGAATCACTTCAATATCGACCCAACGACTGCCATGAATTCCCCCACAGGCCTTGATTAACGCTTCTTTAGCCGCAAATCGGGCAGCCCAGCGTTGAATTGCCAGAGGTCCATCACCGACACTTTGTTGCTCTTGCCGCGAAAACAACCGTTCCACGGCACGAGGCTTCTCTTTTAATAAATCCGCCATTCTGGCATTTTCGGTGGCATCCACCCCGATTCCAAGAATCACGGTTTTTCAAACACCAGACCCCAAGTGACCGGTCCCGGTGCAAATCGCTGCACCTCGCGAAATCCGTATTGCCTAACCTCATCGACCACTTCGTCAGCCGTAAACCTATGTTCCGGGGGAGGTCCGAAATCGGTCAATTCTTTTTTCCAGTCGACAACCACCCAGAGCCCACCGTCGCGGAGAATGCGAAACATTTCGTTAATGGCTTTGGGTCGGTGCTGTACTTCATGATACATGGAGTGCCACAGAGCGCGATCTACCGAATTGGAATCCAACCCAGTTTCCTCAGCCGATCCAGATATCACTTCGATTTGCGATAATCCGGCACTTTGCGCCCGATGGGTTAGCTCTTCGCGGGCAGCAGAACTAGGGTCCACCGCCAACACCACTCCAGCATGACCGACAGCAACTGCTAACGGTAGCGCAAAGTATCCCAATCCAGCTCCAATATCCGCCACCCGCATGCCCAAGGTTGCATTAACTGCCTCTAGTATCGGCGTTTTAGGCATAATCTGTTCCCGGTCTGGATTGTCTAGCCGCAATAAATGCTCCCGGTCGTGCTGGAGTGGTGTTG
>JAMCTO010000259.1:1794-2543 GCA_023381095.1 Bacillota bacterium | reverse complement strand
ACGCCGTTGATGGTAATGGGTGTGCCACATCTGATAATCGCGATGCATGATATCCCCCCTGACATTGTCATTCCATTATAGCGAATTCTTTCCAACTTCCTAACACTTTGCCCCCCATAGTTCGTGATATGTCAACCTAACTGGTTAGTCTCTCACCTTCCCTTATTTTCCCAAATGTGGTAGAGAATCTGTAATTTAAGGAAGTGTCTCTAGAGGTGGCTTTGTTTTGATTCAACCCTGCAAAATATCATGCACGAACCCCCCACAGGGCACTATGGGCACACCCATTACCATCAACGGCGTTTTCGACAGCGTAATCAGCCAGGCCCATTACCAATATTCAGTCGTACTTTGCGCCAGCCACCATGCGTATCGTCGATACGGAAAACTGTTTTCTAATTGGCCAGGGAATCGGTTCCAAAACCCCCTATGATGGGCCAATCTATGGAAGCCACCAATTGCAACAAGACAATCCCGGCGGTGATGTAACCGTTTTGCAACCTGCCTGCTTCCGATATGCCTCGATTATTGGGCACCCCGCCCATGGAATATTTGACAGCGCAACCGCGAGTGCAGTGCTCGCATTTAAACAGGACTTAGAATCCAATGGAGACAGTGGATTCCCCAGCAGCAACATCGCAGAATTTGGCTTTTAGGACGCCACTTGGATGGACACTTTAATAGGTGGTCGCACCATATTTAGTGACCGCATAAGGATGTGACGTAATATTCCTTCAGGTTTTTCTGAT
>JAMCTO010000259.1:0-1784 GCA_023381095.1 Bacillota bacterium | reverse complement strand
GCAGGCTGAATAACAGGGTACTACGATCCGGCAACTCAAACCGTAGTGCAGAAGTTTCAAAGTAGCCGGGAGATCCCCGCAGACGGTATGGTCGGGCCAACCACTTTCTATCCGTTGGGGTTGCAAAGACGCGGCGGGTTCCTAGACCGTTTGGGATCGCTTAGCCGCTGAAACCGCCAGCCCATCCTTTGCCGCCATTGACCCATGTTCGGTATTGCTAATGCCAACATCATCGGCCCCGGGCGCACATGACGGCGCTGTCCCAATTTCTGCCAACACCGGAAACTTTAGTTTTAACGTCAGCGGAAACCGATTGCCCCATCCCGCTTTCTATGGTAGCAATTACTCCGCATCTTCGTTCTTGGTAAGGGACCCTTGCGGAATCGTCATCTACTCGAGTTCCCTAAGAGAAATTCCCACGGGTAGTGGATCGTGGAGCGGACATAAAGACGGTCACCACTTCACTTCGCTTATGAACTGTAGCATTGCCGTGACAGCAATAACCTCTTCAGGGATCAATGGTCCGTTGGCGCTTACCGGATTTGGGTGTTCACCAGGTTCCAGTGGGTGTGTCAATGGGGTGGACAACAATGTCAATATGGCAGCTATTGCAAATTGTCTTAAAAGTAACGGATATGTTTTTGCCGCGCGATATTTGGAAGGCCCTTGTTATCTTTATTACTCCTCTGACCGCCGATGAAGCCCAAACCTTGAGTTCCGCGGGATTACTTGTGGTCAGCATCTGTGTTGGTGCCAACACGGTCAGTGCGTTTAGATGCGGATAAAAAAAGTCCCCCACAAGGGAGCGCGTGCCAAGACTCAAGATGGCGCGTTGGAAACTATCCAGTAATTGGGGTACATAAAGGTGGCAATGGGGTTGTAGGTCTTGACAGTCCCATGCAAATTCCTTGAGTGCTCGTTAAAACTGGACGTATAGGGAAGCCACAATACCGGTAACTGGTGCGCGGCATAAGACAGGTACGCATCCAAAGCATTTTTTGATTTGGGCCGGATTTCCAGGAGCGTACGAAGCCTTAATTAGCGCGTCCATATTTAGATTGTTGTACCCCCCTTGATTAGCACCGGCACCTGTGAGATAGAAACTACCTCCGGTAGGATAATAATCGGGGTCGTAGGTCCAACTGCTAGTACCCCAAAACGCCATATTCCAATGGGTCGGATCTGTTTGTTGGGCGGTGCTTAGTACTTGATCGAACGAACCTGACTGCAAATTGATGACGATGCCTTCCTGCTCCCAATCCTGTTTTACCAACTGCACAATATGGGCCGCCTGGCTGCCGGAAATGAAGAGGAGGGTAAATTCCAGTTTCACTCCATGTCTTGTCATTACGCCGTCTTGCATTTGCCATCCATGTTTCTCAAGCAACTTTTTTCCCTGCGCCGGATCAAACGGATAAATGAGTTTGGACAAGTTTGAATCATAAAATACGGTCTTCGGACGTGACGGAATCGGGTCGTTTTCCAACACCCCGTAGCCATGAAAAAAGGCTTGAAGGATTGCTGGCTGGTCGATCCCCATGGCCATCGCTTGGCGCACATAAAGATTTTGAAAGACAGATCCTAACCCGCCCGATGCTAGGGTGTTGTAATTAGGTTGCAAAAAAGTGAAGCCAAATGCGTACGGCGTAGTCATCACGTCGTTAGTAAGCTGGTTGCGGGCCTTCCATTCTGAGGTCGGCAGGTAGCCAACATTAATGGTGCCGTTCCGCAAACCCAAAAACTCCGAAGTGGCTGAGGTCTCGTACTGAAACCCAGACTCCTTG
>JAMCTO010000258.1 GCA_023381095.1 Bacillota bacterium | reverse complement strand
GATACGGACCTATGGCGTGAGGGCATCTTCCTTACGCTATTCGTGTTGTTAAGTGTAGGGTTTGAGACAGGATGTGTTATGTCAAAAGTACGAGGGCAGCGCTGTCCCTGCCCCCTTGGATTAGGCTGCACCAAGGTGTCTACCCTAATCGGTTGCCACAATCTGGTGTAAAGTTGTCTTGAGTGCGATCCTAAAACTCTCAGATAATGAAAGATATCACGTAGTAGACTTGTCTATGACGTACCAGACAAAGGACTACAAACTTCGTCGCAGAATAAGACATTAAAAGCTTAGGCTATCAGACGTTAATGCCCAGGGTTTGGCGAATTCGAGTTTGCACTGTCTACGCGAATGCCTAGCAACCTCGGATTGGCAGCGATCCTCTCTCTTTCGCATCCACGGCTTTGGGACGGCGTAAATAGTGCTCATCAAGATGCTTTTTTGGCATGATCAATAGCACAGGTTGAAGTTTTAGAAATCTCCTCAATGTGCGCCATCCCTGAGCATGATATATCGACATCAGGATAGCCAAATAAATCCACATGGACCACTTTTGCCACCCGTGAATTGTCACTCGCATAAATCCCAATTTCTCGATGGCACTTGATGCGTCAAGCAGCGTGATGCCGCCCACCGCCTGCACATCGTGATATTTGGGATTGGTGGCCACAACATCGGCCACATCGGTCAGTCCGCGCAAAACCGCATGAAACGCTCTTAGTCCGCCCGCCGCATTTTTGCTCAACTGGGCCAAGGCGGGATTGCCAAAATGTATCTCCGCCATAGGATCACCGGCGCTTAAGGTAGTCCCATCCGGTAGGTCCAATCGAGGTCCGCGAAACCGAATGCGCCCCAGTCGCAATACCGGGTCTCCTCCGAGTGATGATGGTACGGTGTCAATGTCCCAACCCTTGCTAAACCGCACTTCCCACCAGGTCCACATGCGGCGCAGTTCGGATCGGTCCGTTGCCAGCGTTTCAAGCGCTACAGGGTCTAAATTTAGCTGACGCAGACGGGGCAAAGCCTGGTCCAAAGCTTGAACTGTACGTGTGCGGTCACCTCCCCCATCGTGAAGCACCACGATAGCCCCAGGCACTGCGCATTGGACAATGGTACGGGTAATCTTCTGTACATCGTGGCGGGGGTTCCAATCGTCCGGCGCAATCGTCCAAAATACCGGTATCAGGCCTGCACGCTTCCATGCCCACCAGGTAAATAGGTTCACATGGCCCCAAGGAGGACGGTAGAATTGGGGAGGCTTTCCCGAAAGATGTTCAAGCAGGCGCGCTCCATGCCAAATGGTGTAGATACTCGTCCAAGGCCCATAGAAATACATGGAACGGTGCCGTATTCCGTGCAGGCCAAGAGTATGACCCTCGTCTACCATACGGCGAATTAAATCAGGATGCCGCTCAGCAGCTTCTATCACGATAAAGAACGTGCCTTTGGCATCATGGGCTGCGAGCACATCCAAAATTGCCCCAGTATCTTCTCCCGGACCATCGTCAAAGGTGAACGCAATTTGGTGGCTGTCTCGAGCGCCTTGCACACTCCCCCATTGCAGATGGTGCCACAAAAGATCGGGGACAAGATATAGGATTATCCACAATAAGACCAATATCCCCAAGATCACGATGATGGTCACTCCCGATCACCTCGTGTTGTGAAGCTTGGGTCATGGCTAGCGACTCGCATCCAAGATGGAGCCACTTTATGTCTCGGCACGATAAGCCCTCCTAATGCCTTGCGGGTTTCCCTAACGGATAAACCGTGTAGAACACACCCATGATCAGCAAAATTAACGCAGATGCCATAAACGGCGCCCAAATTCGATAGGCAAACAAACGAGCGCCAATAATGGGCCCAACCGACATTCCCATGCCTTCCACGGTCATAAAAATCCCCCAAAGCCAGCCCTCGATTTCCTTTGGAATCAAGCCAGCCAAAAATGCATTCCAAGAAGGCAAAATCATCGCATAAGAAAGCCCGAGAAATCCCCCGGCAACAATAAGTGGCCAAAAGTGTCTCACAATCCCCACCGTAGTCAGGGCACAGCCAGCCAAGAAGAACCCGGTCACGAGTGGCACTTTCAATCCAAACCGGTCGGTAATTCGGCCCATGGGTACCAGCAACACTACAGTAAACGCACCGCTGCCCACCAAAAGTTCAGCAAATTGCCAATGGCCAAAATGCAAGACATGAGTCACAAACGGCTGCAAAATCGGCAACATTACTCCTAGTGTCATATTTTGCACAAACATTCCCGGCAATACCGCACGAAACGGTTTTAGCGTTTTCAACCAATGCTGCACTTTGTGGTCAGACCGGTGTATGTGGTACAAACGTGGATCATAAACCAAAATCGTCATTGCAAAGGCAGCAATGTCCGCCATGATTAATACCAAAAATGCCACGCGGTCCCGGCCACTCAACATGAAATTTATCAGCACCGGACCCAGCCCTGAACCCGTCAACCAGGCAGCAAACACCAAACCCATAATCGAAGCCCGATTCTCCGGCGGGGTCAAACGATTGGTTCCAGTAACCACAGCCGGCCAATGTGTTGCTGTGCCCACGCCCAGCAGTGCCACGAAAATTATTATCCATGCTGGGCTCCGCGAATTCATGGCCCCAATCAATGCCAGAATTTCGATGGCCACCCCAATAGTCAACACCCGCGGTGGTCCAATTCGGTCCACCAACCATCCCGAAGGCCCTCGAAATACGGTGTCCAAAAAATAATGACTGGACAGTGCCCAACCTACTATGGTAATCGGAGCCGCCAAGGGCCCGGTGACAAAGGCAGGTAACAACGATACAATCAGAGCTCCGCGAGCAAATTCGGCTAATCCCAAAATAGCGACCAAAAAAATTTGTGCGGAAGAAAGCCTGGGCCTAGGCTGGCGCATGCGCCCGGCGTCCCACCAAAGAATCATCAATCGCTAACGCGATTGCAGTCGCGGCTTCAGGATGTCCCAATTGTCCCGACTGCCGTGCCATCGCCCGAATTTCCCATGGATGTTGTAAAAGATATGTAATCAATTCCCCTACTTCTTCCTCCGTTTTGGCTCGCCGTCCCGCTCCGTGCCGTACCAGAAACTCAGCGTTCGCGTCTTCTTGTCCTGGAATTGGACGGTAGATGACTACCGGCAATCCTCGACACAGTGATTCCGTGGTGGTGAGACCACCTGCCTTACTAACCAAGAGGTCCGCGACCGCCATAAGCTCATGAACGTTATCGACGTAATTTAATACCACCATTGCGTTTTTGGAATGCTCGCGATATCCGCGCGCGATGCGCTGCCGCGCCATTTCTCGTCCGGCGATCACCAGAGTCGTATGTTGGTTAGGAATCTCGTCAATCACGCGCAGTATTTTTTCAAATTCAACTAGGGGCATGTACGAGCCCCCCATGAACAGAATAACAGGATGATCATCAATTCCATAGCGTTGTCTAACTGCCATCGCATCTACCATCTCTTTAAACCGTTCATCTACGGGTATTCCGGAGACGGTAATTTTGTCGGGTGCGATTCCCCGCGCAAGCAATTCGTCCTTCATATCTTCACTGCCAACAAAATAGCCATCAACTGCTGGATGAATCCACTGAGAATGCACGCTATAATCCGTCATAACTACATAATTAATGACATCCAGCTTGCCAGCCTGCTTTAGTGTAGAAACCACCCCCGCAGCGGTGGGATAAGTGGAAACGATAATTTTTGGCGGAGTGGCGCTAATTGCGTCGTAAAACCTGGTCAATCCGATGTGATTGAGAAATTGCTGCGTCGATGATAACGGATCAATCCGTTGTGTCGCAGTATAAAACCAGCGCCACAAGGACGGTGCAAAGCGTACACTGTTTAAATAAGCCCATCGTATCGTATGGTCTAGCTTAGGATTAACAAACCGATAATAGTCCAAAATTCCCAGCTTAATCGATGGGTTTAATAGCAACAATTGTAAGGCAATGGCTTTGGCAGCACGTAAATGGCCGTCTCCGTAACGTGCTGCCAAAATCATCACTTCAGGATGCATTGCAAGGGTTGCATCATGGTGATTGGGTAGCCAATTAACCCACTCCGCCAATTCCGCAGTAGTTGGAGAATTCACCGATGCCGGGTCCATGCGCCACCTCACTTCTGTCGAATGTCGTTGACCCCAACCCAACGACTTTCCATAATGAATAGCACCACATACTTTGGCTAGCGTTATTGTACGCCAGTTGACGCTGATTGTCTCGCGACCAACTTAGCGGCAAGGAGGAACCGTGTACAAAGTTCCGCTTACATCGAATCCTGTATCATATGATATCAAGAAATCGCGATTCATAGGTCTGACCCAGCACCTATCAAACATCGAACAATTTAATGATTCCCTGGCCCGAACCAAAGCCGATTGGCCAGGCGCTACACATTACGCCTGGGCCTATAGGCTCCCCGACGGCACCGATAAAGCATCCGACGACGGAGAACCCCACGGCACTGCAGGATTACCATTGCTCAATTTGCTCACCCATAGAAACCTCTGCCATACCCTAATTACCGTGGTGCGTTATTTCGGGGGAATCAAACTGGGCCATGGCGGGTTGGTTCATGCCTACCAAAAGGCTGGGCAATTAGCCATAGACAATACCACATGGGGATTGTTGGTTCCTGCCTTGGATGTTCAAATGACGGTGCCTTATCACACCTATAACATGGTCAAAAACGTGTTGGATAACCGAACCACAAATTTCCACGCAACTTTTGACACTGAAGTGACCCTATCTTTTCGCATCATTGAAAGTCAATCAACTGACTTATTCACCCGAATTCAGCAACTTACAGCGGGGGCCGCTGAACTCAAATTGGTAACTCCGCTTTGGGATGTCGCAAAGGATCCCGCACCTTAATATCTATCCGTCACGATGCACTTGCCTTGCCTTATGACGGTATGATGGCGGCGACCATGATAGACATGCGTTAGTATCCTGGAAGCCGTCGCAAACACCATATATTGGTATCGTCTATTCGCCAAAGTAGGCCCAAGCAAAGACACTATAGGCTTTTAGGGAAATTTCCTGATACCAGACGGCGAGCTGGTTAAGGCAATCTTTATTTCGCCTTAACAGTTTGGCAACATTATATAAGTTTAATACCTTTGGGCCCGGATTCGTCGATACTCGATGCAAATTGATGCTATAGAACCGAAAACTTGATTGCCAAAGGAGCGAGTTGCGCATGGTCGGGAAAATGTTCGCAATTTTAGCGGCAGGAGGATTGCTGACCGGAGGCGTGAACGCTGGTCACCAGGCATCCATGCCTATGGCTGGCCCCATGAAGGGAGTTCACTCGTCTATGAATTTGATGCAATCGGTAGCTAATGACCTTCACGTATCTACTGCTACCCTGAGAGCAGATCGCAAGGCAGGCCTTTCCCTAGCCGCCATTGGCAATAAACAGGGGATCAGTACCGCATCCTTAGAAGCCACCCTTTTCAAACAAGCCGAAAATGCGGTCCAGCAGGCGGTGACCAAGGGGTCGCTCAGCAGTTCACGCGCCAGTATGATGGCGTCACGACTTCCCAAAATGATAGACCATCTACTAACCATGACCCCTCCCAGCCGATCTTCCTGGTCACGGCATG
>JAMCTO010000257.1 GCA_023381095.1 Bacillota bacterium | reverse complement strand
TATAAGGGTATGGGTAGGGCAAATGATAAATTTCCGGAGCCATGGGTCCGAATCCTGCTCGATACGGTTTAGCCTTGCCTGTCAGTGTCATGGTCAGCAGGGTACGTCCATGAAATCCGTAAGTGAACGCGACAATGGCCTGTCTTTTGGTATAAGCGCGCGCAATTTTCACGGCATTTTCCACGGCCTCGGCGCCAGAATTAATAAACAATACTTTTTTGTCAAATGTGCCGGGGGTCAATGCCACCAAGTGTTCGGCAAGTTCGACATAAGGTTCATATGCCATGACGTTGACTGAGGTATGCAAGTACTTATTTAACTGCTGTTGGATAGCATCGATTACAAACCCGGGACGATGGCCAAGATTTTGTACCCCGATTCCACCAGCGAAGTCAATATAACTGTTGCCGTCTACATCCCATACGGTGGATCCTTCGGCCCTATCCACAAAAATTGGAGTGGCGTGGCTTAGCCCTTTAGGGATTACAGCATTACGGCGCGACATCAACGCATTGGACCGTGGCCCTGGTATAGACATCGAAATCCTCCTTTTGTGGCACTCTTTTCACATTTAATAACCTTCTCTCGCTGAGAACAAGTGACAGGACGAACAATATGAGCCATGGGAATTGTTCATTTTGACCAAAGACGCTCATGGGGTTCATCACGCCGAGAAACAGCCGATCTGGCAGTTTTTAATCGGGCATCCCAATCAGTTGCATATTTGGTGGCTGGCACAATAGGGAACGCGTTACCAGAGACCCTATCGTTATCATGGAGAACGGCCAGTCAAGGTAGGAGAAATTCCTTGACCGATGAACCCGATTGGGGATTGCGTCCCTAAGAGGCTTGGAATGGCAATGTGTTGGGATGAGCTCAGTCATCTTATGATACACTCAGATGCGGGTGGTTGACAGTTGACCCAGAATCTTTGAAGGGGGGCAGTTCGATGGCTACACTTGTGGTCGTGCGTCATGGCCAAAGTCAATGGAATTTGGAAAACCGATTTACCGGATGGACCGACGTAGAGCTTTCCCAGCAGGGGATTAGCGAAGCTCATCGGGCCGGGCAATTAATAAAGGAGCGCGGCATCTCCATTGACTTGGCCTTTACTTCGGTGTTGAAGCGTGCAATTAAGACCTTGGACATCATCCTGGAAGAAATGGATCTAATGTGGATAGATGTTGCTAAGTCGTGGCAATTAAATGAACGCCATTATGGGGCGCTTCAGGGCTTAAATAAAGCGGAGACTGCGCAAAAATATGGAGACCGCCAGGTCTTGGAATGGCGGCGAAGCTACCGTAGCTTGCCTCCCTTATTGGAAGACGGCGATAGCCGCCTCCCGATAAACGATGCCAAATATCGCCGTGTGGATCCCATGCTGCTCCCGCGAGGAGAGAGTCTTGCCCTGACAGTACAACGGGTGATTCCCTTTTGGGAATCACAAATTCTACCGATTATCGCTTCAGGTAAAAACCCTTTGATTGTCGCCCATGGCAATAGTCTACGTGCCTTGGTTAAATCCCTGGAACAGGTGTCGGACGACGATATTGTAGGGGTGGAAATTCCCACCGGGGCACCATTAGTCTACGAATTTGATGATCAACTCCATCCTGTCTCTCATTATTATCTCGGGTAGAGCCAAGGTACCAGGGGTTGCCTGATTCACTGCGCTTCATTAGGGAACAACAAGTGATCTAGTCCACGAATTAATCCCACTAATTGGGTCACACGTCGGACGGCGAGAAGTGTTCCGGAAACATAGGGTTCGGGATCGCGGCCCGCGTCGTGCCGAATTTGAAGGCGTTCGTTGGGCATCCCAAAAATGATCTCGAATCCAAGTGTGTAACTAGGCAATCTTATAGCATGTACCTGAACCCCTGCGATTGTGGCTCCGCGGGTCGCAGGGGATCCTAGTATCTGATCCACCGGTATCTCTAATTTGGGGCGGCGAACTTCTCCCATGGATTCGGCGAGTTCCTGTACCGTGCCACTCGGTGCGTCGACCTTGGCCATGTCGGCGTATTCTATGATTTCCCATGACGAAAGATATTGTGAGGCTATAAGAGAAAAATGCTTGGCTAAGGCGGCAGTCAGTGAAAAATTTCCGGCAGCGACGACGCCTTTGCTCTTGTCTACGGCAACGCGAGCAATCTCCTCATAATCCATTCCATTGAGACCAGAGGTGCCAATAACCACATGAACGCCGTGATTAAGAGCCGACAACGTGTGGCCTTTTACAGTAAGCGGATGAGTATAGTCGACCAAAACGTCCGTAGGTTCTTGCAACGCGTCTTCAACGGAATCACGTATGGTCACACCGCTGGGTTTTAATCCGAGAGCCGCGCCAATGTCCAAACCCGCATGTTTTCGGCTTACAGCGCCTACTAATTGCAAATCATTGGCCGCCAAAATCGAGCGAGCCACCGCAGCACCGGCCCAGCCAGTGGCACCTGCTACTACAACGCGTATAGCCATGAAATCACCTCTTAGTTATGGATGGTATGGAGTGAAGACAGACTGAGGATGGTCGCGCAATTCCAGCCCGAGTATGCCAGACCCCGACTCAATAAGCAAGGAACGATGGCAAAAAACATGAGAGCCACATGATGTGATGATTTAAGGTATTCGACGGTTGCCAAAAATGACCTGAAAGCTCGTCCCAGTTTTGCGACAATAGCCGGAAATGAGCTAAATAGCAGCAAAGTAAAAAATTCCAGTCGGTCAGTGGCCAGAAGTGATGCCGTGGCCAAAAGCTATCGATGGCGGGTCTCGCGGCCCACCCATGAAGCTGACCCCCGGGACGAGTTTCCCTCAGGGTTCCCAAGCCAACCCCAACGGGTTGGCTACATCCGAAAGAAGTACGATAGCACGATACTTTGCCACCGTCTCAGAGCATAGTGATTATGATGTCATTGCAGCGCAACTTGCTGCTTGGATCATTGATGTGTGACAACCTTTTAACCTCTAGGGGTACGGCAACGATTCCTTGAATTTCGGGCCATAAGACAAATAAATCCCATTGATAATTGGTCTATCTAGGATAGAGAAAGCATTCGCCGAACTGAACTGTGAGGCCATCTTCCCTGTAAAGGGCAAAACGGTTTGAGTTCTTAAACGGTGGTACCCGCACTCACGATACCCACAATCCCGAATCCTATAATGATGACCGCGGATAATCTACCAATCCACAAGATCGCCGTTCTGTTGAGTTTGCCTCTGAGCCGTCCGGCAACACTGCTGAGAATCAACCACCAAAGAGCACTGCCGAGAAAAACACCAATAACCGTAAAAGATGCACTGACATAGTCATTTGATGAATTTGCCACGCCCAGAGCAGCAAATACGGCGACAAAAGATAGGATGGTCATCGGGTTGGTCATTGTGAGTACGAACGTCGACAGATAGCTCCACCAAATCCCTCGTACCGTGTATTTTGTTTGTGCAACCTGTTCAGCAGGTCTTGTAAGGAGCACCTTTATCCCTAGTAAAAGCAACAAAGCGCCACCAATCAAATGAATCCACATGCGCTGGTCAATCAAGAAGTTCGAGACCAGATCGAGTCCAAAACCCGCTACGCTGCCGTACACAGCATCCGCTGTTGCGGCACCAAGGCCACTGACGAGCCCGGACGTACGGCCTTGCATCACCGTCCTTTGAATACAAAGCAGTCCAATCGGGCCCACCGGGGCAGCAATGGATACGCCGATAATGAGGCCTCTCAAAAGAAAATCCATCAAACCGCCTCCGTTCTACCTGCGCGTCGCAACATCAATGATGTCTTCTGGAAACAGGGGAGGATTGGGTGTCTCTTTAGGGGTGCTCATGACGATGGTGGTTCGAGTTCTTGCGACACCAGGCATACTTTTAATCGTGTCACTCACGAGTCGTTCCAGGTCTCGTGTGCCTTTGCATCGCACTTTCAGCCAGTAATCATCCTCCCCGGTAACATGGTGACACTCTTGCACTTCTTGCAATGCCACTATCGTCTGTAAAAAAGGATGCCGATGTTCTGGACGTTCTAAGGTGACCGCCACGAAAGCCGTCAGTCCACATCCGACGGTTTCGTGGTCGACGAGAGCCGTGAATCCCTTTATGATCCCTTGCTCCTCCAAACGATGTACCCGTTCCGCCGTGGCCGGACTCGATAGTCCCAGACAACTAGCAAGCTCTGCCCAGGTCATGCGTCCGTTCGTCATCAATTCAGATAGAGCCTTAAAATCGATGGTATCCAATCACAATCACCTTCATTTCATTTGCGATATCATTATAATACTTGGTTTATTAAATTTAGACAAGAAAAAAGCACCAAAACACAGAACTCCGATGCTATACACCATACAGCTATTCCTGTTCAATAAGTGCGTTCCTTAAAGTACGTGATTTCGATAAAAACTACGCCAAATGGGGTGGGAAGGGTGCCCAGTGTTCGAGAAACGGCTTATCCGAGACTGAAAAGTCGCTACTTACAAAGAGAGTTAAACGAAATCTATACCCCTAATCCCGAAGAACTGCTATGGGCCGAACAAAACACGCGTGGCGATGTAGCCCACCTGGGTCTCTTGATTCTGCTAAAAATATCCCAACGGCTGGGGTATTTCGTGCCCCTGACCGAGATTCCAGGGGCCATCATCC
>JAMCTO010000256.1 GCA_023381095.1 Bacillota bacterium | reverse complement strand
GCCATCAGTACCCCATCGGGGGTGGCTATGGAAAAGAGATTGTTGACCATCTTCGAGTCCATTACGGATCTAATTGCCGAACACCAACCGCACTGGGCTGCAGTGGAAAAATTATATTTTGGTCAAAACAGCGCTACAGCGCTGGCGGTTGGTCAAGCTCGAGGAGTAGTGTTGGCGGCCGTGGCAAAAAGCCACCTAAACTTGGTAGAAATGACGCCCAATGAGGTCAAACAAACCGTTAGCGGTTATGGCATGGCATCCAAAGGACAAATGCAAACCATGGTCCAGCGGCTGTTAGGACTGGAGAAGAAGCCGACGCCGGACGACGTTGCAGACGCTCTGGCGATTGCATTAACAGGACTAGAGTACATAAGGTTTAAAGGAGTCATCCATGATCGTTGAACTACGTGGTCGCCTCATGTCCAAAGACGCTGAGTCCTGTGTAGTGGATGTCGGTGGGGTGGGGTATGGGGTCGAAATGACCAAAGTGGGCCTGGAAAAGCTAGGAGAGGTAAACTCTCAGGTGCACCTTTATACCCATTTGGTAATCCGTGAGGATGCCTGGCGGCTAATAGGGTTTCTGTCCAGAATTGAACGCCAGTGCTTTTTGGATATGCTGGCGGTTACTGGGGTGGGAATTAAGGGAGCATTGGCCTTGCTGGGTCATTTGGGAGTAGAAGGTCTTCGGCAAGCAGTGGTCCATGGACAATGGAAGCAGTTGAAAGAGGCGCCGGGAATCGGGGCTAAGTTGGCACAAAGAATCCAACTGGAACTGTCTAGCAAGTGGGGAACCTTGGACGATGGCCTGTTGTCTCCAAATGCTGGCAAATCTCCGACGCTATCGTCCGACGAGGTTTTGGAGGGTTTGGTTAGTCTGGGGTACACTGTGGACGAAGCTCGCTCCGCATGCGGACATATTCCCGACGAAATTAATGACATCGGGCAACGCCTCCGATTTGCGTTAAAAACATTGGATTCGGGTAAAGGGGAGCAACATCGTGGCCAATGATTCGTCGCGGATTATGAATCCTAGCAGTGACCCAGCAGGAGAGTTGGAAAGGCACTTAAGACCTCAGTCATTGGCCGACTATGTGGGTCAGGACATTGTCAAAGAACGGCTGCACATTTTTATTCAGGCGGCTTTGGCACGTCGGGACGCATTGGACCACGTTTTGCTATATGGCCCGCCTGGGTTGGGAAAAACGACTTTGGCCCATATCATTGCTAACGAATTGGGGGTCAATATTCGTTATACTTCGGGTCCTGCGATTGATCGGCCCGGCGATCTTGCTTCCATATTAACAAACCTGGACGACCGCGAAGTATTATTCATTGATGAGATCCATCGGCTGTCACGTCCGGTGGAAGAAGTGCTGTATCCGGCTATGGAAGACTTTGCTTTGGATTTGATTTTGGGGAAAGGCCCTGGAGCTCGCTCGGTACGATTGGACCTGCCGCACTTTACCTTGGTGGGTGCTACCACCCGAGCTGGTATGTTAACGGCCCCACTGCGTGATCGATTTGGGGTAATCACCCATTTGGATTTTTACACGGCTGACGACCTGGCTCGCATTGTGCGTCGCTCGGCAAACGTTCTGCAAGTGGAGGTGTCAGACGAGGCAGCAGTAGAAATAGCCCGGCGCAGTCGCGGTACACCGCGTATTGCTAACCGACTTTTGCGTCGATTGCGTGACTATGCTGAGGTACGGGGGGACGGAACGGTGTCGCTTCTGGTGGCGATGGAAGGACTCAAACTTCTGGAAGTCGACCCTCAAGGACTTGACGCTGTTGACCGACGAATCTTGCAAGCTATCTTAGAACGCTATGCTGGGGGCCCGGTGGGGCTAGAGACCCTGGCAGCGGGAGTCGGAGAGGAAGCGGGGACTATTGAGGATGTGTATGAACCCTACCTGCTCCAACAGGGGTACATTCAACGTACTCCCCGCGGACGCGTACTGGCAGTGCGCGGTTACCAAATGCTTGGAGTCCCGGTTCCTGCTACGCCAAACCTTTGGTCCCAGGAACAATTTGAGCCCGATTCTTCGGTTTGACCCCCACAATTGCTACTAACCCGACGAATTCAATAGAAGCGAGGTGAAGCAGTTTGGGCCTTGGTTTCAGCAAAGAGCTTCCGGCCAAAACTTCGGAGTTGTTGCGGAGAGCACAGCAGGGAGACCAAGAAGCCCGTACTCAAGTGATTCGGGATTTTTCTCCCTTTATTGTGAACACCGCGAGCCACAGTGCGGGAAGATTTTTGCGTGCGGGAAACGACGACGAGATTAGTGTTGCGTTAATGGCGTTTGATGAAGCGATTTCCAGTTATAGAGAAGATAAAGGGTCGTTTGCAACTTTTGCCGGAACCGTAATAAAACGTCGATTGATTGACTATTATCGCCAACAAGGACGTCGTCCGATCGAAGTGCCCTTTAGTACCTGGGAATCTTCTCCGTCTGAGGGAGGGACCAACACGCTTGACCTGGTTTGGCATGATGCCTCTCGAAGAGTGTGGGAATGGCACCAGGATGAAGAGAACCGCCGAAGCGAAATAATTGAATATGGAAACGTATTACAACGATATGGATTGTCGTGGGATCAATTGGTCAAAAATACCCCTAAGCATCAGGATTCGCGGAGGCGGGCCATTCAGATCGGTCGGATTATCGCGGCCAACGATGAATATCGCGATCATCTGTTGGAGAAATCGGAACTTCCGTTGTCTAAACTGGTGGCGGAACAGGGCCTAAGCCGAAAAATTTTGGAACGCCATCGGAAATATATCGCTGCTGTGGCATTGTTATTATCGTATGACTTTCCGTATCTAAGAGAATATCTATCGGCAAAGTGAGGGGAGGTGGATTTTTTGCGGGAACGGGCTCTGGTTCTGGAAATTACCGAGAAACATGCCACGGTGATGCTTCCTGAGGGAACATTTCGCCGCATTAGGCGGGGAGGCCGACACCTAGTGGTAGGACAAGAGATATGGTTCGCAAGAACGAAATATGGTACCTGGGGATCTGCCTCATTGGCTTTGGCAGTGTCATTTGCCATAGCTGTTCTGCTGGCATTCCAAGGCATCGCTCCTCCATCGGTCCAAGCCATCGGCGTAGTCAGCGTCGATATCAATCCCAGCATCAATCTACTGGTCACCTCTCATCAAGCGGTAGCTAAGGCTATAGGCCTAGATCCTGCTGGTCGACATATCTTGAGTCAGTATCAACCTGTAGGTGCTTCTGTAGCTAATGCGGTGGTGACAATAACCCGGATAGCGGTACGCGATGGGTATTCGGGTTCGCGAACGCCAGTGGTTCTCATCGGAGGTGTCTTCGACCATCATGTTCCGCCATGGTTTGCCTCGATTGTGGGCCAGGAGCGGCATGCGGTGAGTTTGCACCATTGGCCGCTGTCGGTCTCGGAGGTGGCCATTGTTAATGGCCAGTGGATGCAAACGATTCAAGACCGGTCTATGTCTGCAGGGCGGTATCTGCTTTGGAAATTCAATCACAAAGGTCACGGCAATGTTTCTTCCAAGATGTTGGCGTCGGTGCCGTTGGCACGACTGCTAAGTAAAAATGTTGCGGGCCATCCTCATAAGCCAGCCGTAGTGAAACCCCTGTCTAAACAGGTACACGGTCTATCTCGAAAAATGGCTAAGGTGGGCGGCAGTCCTAAAGAATTACACCCTCGACCTGGAAAAGAAAATTCACATTCTCCGGAAAATCGGTAGAACACTCGTCTCCTAACTGATGTTTTAAAAGACCACTTGGCGCTATGTTTTCCGCGGACTTTTTCATACCAAGCGGTACTGCCACGAAATGGTAAACCCTAAAAAATTTGACAGAGAGCAGATCGCGGCTATAAAGTGAAGCAGGAATTTCCCGCGAGGATCCCGAAAATGTCCTCAAATCTGCAACCGGAAAGGGGAGATGGGTTACGCACACAGGAACCACCAGTATCTATTGGATATTCTTTATCGTCATCATCGGTATGACGATTTGGATGTTTATGCAGCAATCGCGTCAACAAAAGAAGCGACAAAAACTTCAATCCGATATTCAAGTTGGTGAGGAGGTTTACACTGTTGGCGGCATGATTGGCACGGTGGTAGCGATGGACACCAATAAACTGACCATAAAGTTGGCCGACAACGTAGAGGTGCTGGTGCTGCGTTCAGCGATTGCCGGAAAATATCAACAATCATAGTGTAAACCATAAGCCATGACCACTGCGGCATGGCTTATCATGGCGTTAATGCTATAATTACCGACGGATAACTTGGATCACTTTAGGAGGCGCGTACAGTGGCGGATACGTCACTTAACCCATATTTGCGGGCGCAACAAGAATTTAAAGAAGCAGTCGAGA
>JAMCTO010000255.1 GCA_023381095.1 Bacillota bacterium | reverse complement strand
ATCGCAATCGAGGCCTGAACCGCATGGTGGACATTTTAACGGTGGTGTTCCTAACCGCGGGATTGACTGTTGTCATCTCCGGCGGCGGGGCTGCGCTTCGGATTCTTTTCGGGTTGCCTGAGTGGGTGGGCGGTTTGGGGACGTTGGTAATAATATTGACGATTGCATGGCTGGGAGTCGACTGGGTCGTGAGATCCAATGTAATATTGATGCCCTACCTTATCGCGCTGACAGTTTGTGTCTCCGTGCGGTATGTTCCTCGAGGAACACTTCTACTGCACGCCCCGTCAACTCCTGGACACTGGGCTTTGTCAGCGCTACTCTATGTGTCGTATAATTTATTCACTGCGGTTTTGGTTCTTCTGGGCTTGGGACGCTCTATGACTTCGCGGACCGGCACAGCCGCCGCAGCGCTATTAGGGGCAGCGGTTCTGACAATTATGGGTTTGCTTGAACATCGCGTGCTGTTGTCGTTGCAGGCGGTTGGCCCCTTGCCCCTTGTGTCGGCGGCGCACCAGATTCATCCGGCACTAGGGACCCTGTATGGGATAAGTCTCTGGATTGCCTTGTTTACAACGGGTATCGCGGAAGCCTATGTATTAGTCCAACGCATAGGAAGGGGTCGAATGTGGAGCTTGATTCTCATATACCCACTTTCGGGCCTAGGATTCCAAACCCTCGTAGCAACAATGTATCCGATTATGGGGGTGTTTGCCGTGCTAATTTGGGCGCCTCTAATGCAGCCCGGACACCACGCAGAACGGTAAGGAACAGGTGGACGAAATGGTTCAAGATTGGGATGTGGCTGGACAGAAACTGCTAGTCGAGGGCACCTACGCCTGGCAGGCCGGCCACCGCGAGGAAGCACTGGAAAAATTTCAGGAGCTTGTAGACCGATATCCAGACCGCCCTGAAGGTTACAATAAACTGGGTGTCATCTTAGCGCAAAAGGGATCACTGGCCGAAGCGGAACAATACTTTTTGACCGCCTTGGCTAAAGATCGCATGCACGCGCCAGCCCTGACGAACTTAGGCAATATTTATCTCGAACGCGGAGAACTCGAGACAGCAGTTCAACATTATACATTGGCCTTGAGCGTGGACGCCGAATACGCACCCGCCCACCGAAATCTGTCGGTAGCCTATCGGCGGCTGGGACGGCTCAATCAATCGGTGACGCATCTCAAGCGTTCGCAACGTCTCGAAACCCAAAGGCAACGAGACGAATTTCGCGCCGAGCGCGCCGTACGGGCAGGGCAGGCTCCCCCTAAACCGGGGCGCAGTCGACCGCGGGGCATATTAATGATGTGGTGGATTTTATTAGCAGCCATAGCCGTTTATTTTATTATAAGGATTGGTCCTCATTCATGAGCAAATGGAACATGGTACTTGGCGTGATAATTGCTGTAATTTTTCCTATAGTCGTAGCACTTTACTTGCCTCACAAAATATCCGGTGTACCCACCGGAGTGTCTTACCCGGTGTTGTTTGGCGCGGTAACAATGGCCGGGCAACTCGGTTTGTGGCTAAAAAATGCCGATCCCAAAAAGGCCGTCCAGGCCATGCCCCGTGATGTTGCCATTGCAATGGTTGCCGGCGCTGCAGCGTATGGCGCGACCCGACTAGCGCTACTCCAAGGCGGCGGCCCCACAGATCCAGCATTGTTAGCGGTGGCTTGCGGATACTTGTTGATGATGTGGCCGCATTATTCACCTACAAGATAAAGGAGGTCCTAATGGATTGGATCGATGTAGTCGTCGTGGCTTATGTCGTGATCGGCGCTTTAACAGGATTAAGGCGCGGATTAGTTCTGGTCCTGTTTAGTTTGGCGGGATATGTTGCAGGCATCGCCATTGCCTCCCGGTTTGGGGGTACGCTCACCAAAACGTTGTTAAGCGTGTTACCAGTAAAAAAGTGGGTGACCCACTTCCTGCCAGCGCCAGCGGCCAACGCGCCAGGAGCCACAGTGCAAGCCTACAATCTCGCCCACATTATCTTGGCCCTTCTCGTGTTCTTACTGGTCATTGGCGCTGCCGAGTTCGTCGGTCGATTGTGTGGTGAGTTTGTCACACACATCTTGCGGACATTCAAAATAACGGGAGTCCTGAACAAACTTGGAGGCGGGTTAGCAGGACTGGCAGAACACAGCTTGATTGCCAGCATTGTTTTGACTGTCATATTAGCGTTTCCGATGATTGCCCATAGTCCCATGGGAAAAGACTTACACCACGCTCCCATCGCAATGCTCTTGGTGGGGTGGTTTAACCATCTTAGTCGTCTCGGGGGAGGATTTTTAGTGTGATCGCGCATTTTTGGTTGTCGCGACTTCTGGCGATAGCCGTGATCATCGGTGCAGGCATGCTGCTAATACGCCTGGCCCAGCACATTGTCAACCGTGTGGAGCGCAAAAACCGCAATCAGGGATTGGCTGCTCGTCGCACCACAGTCTACCGGCTATTGATTTCCGTAATTCGCTATGCCGTCGACTTCCTGGTTATTGTAATGGTGCTAGACCAATTCCAAGTCCATACCACGGCCATTGTAGCAAGCGCCGGGATTTTGGGGCTGGCGGTAAGCTTCGGAGCTCAAGGATTAGTCCAAGATGTCGTCACCGGGCTATTTCTCTTATATGAAGATCAGTTTGTCGTGGGCGATGTCATCACCCTACCAAATTTAAACTTGTCTGGCACAGTCGTGGAAGTGGGAATTCGCATTACCAGGTTAACCGGTACCAGTGGGGAATTGGTCATTGTACCCAATCGTCTGATCCTAGAAGTACAAAATCGCAGTCGTGGCCAAACCACCGTAAGCGTGATGGTACCGATTCCCGCGGCAGAGGACCCCGCTCGGGTGCATGCGGTATTGCAATCCGCCGTTGATGAATTAGCCGATGCCACCCCTGGGGCAACCGTGACCGGGATTGATAGTTTTGCTGTCGGACAAGTCCTTTGGGCTGTCACTGCACCCGCCGACTACGAAAAGGGCGCCGCAGTCGATAAAGCACTCAAGGCCAAAATAGCGAACGTGCTATATGCCAACGGGATGGTAGCTGGCGCGGCGAAAGGATCCCCTCATGAATAAAGTGCAGTACTACTTGAACGACATTGTGGAGTTAAAAAAACCGCATCCTTGTGGCTCCAAAACCTGGAAAGTTACCCGTACTGGCATTGACTTTGCCTTACGATGTCAAGGCTGTGGTCATCGAATCATGATATCTCGAAAGGAGTTCGAACGGGCGGTCAAAAGAGTCATCAGTTCTGACCGCCAAACGTCCCCATAATTGCCATGGATGTTGTGACCTGATATACTATCACTGTTTGGGACATTCCCACACCACCCTGCTCCGGCGAAATACGGAGCCCCCGCTAAGCGGGTGACCGTGGAGGAGGTGAAAAGAATTGGCTCGATATGAGCTTATGTATATTTTGAAACCGGATCTCGGCGAAGAGCAACAGACCGCCGATATTGAACGGTTTGACCAGGCCATCCAACAACTTAACGGAACCATTGAAAAAACCGAAAAGTGGGGGCGGCGTAAGCTGGCCTATGAGATAGCTGGTTACAACGAAGGTTTCTACATGGTTGTTACTTTTAGCGGCGAAGGAGACATCGGAAACGAAATGACTCGCTTGCTAAAAATCCATGATGATGCTCTTCGTTCCATTGTGGTGCGCATCGACGGAGAACAAAAACAAGCGGAATAAATTTGTCCAGGGAGGATCGTTATGTTAAATCGCATCATCCTCATTGGCCGGCTAACGCGGGATCCTGAGTTGCGCTATACCCCACAAGGGGTGCCGGTAGCATCTTTTTCCCTCGCTGTGGACCGCCCGTTTTCTAACCAGCAAGGGCAACGAGAAACCGACTTTATCGATTGCATTGCCTGGCGTAAGTTAGGCGAGACGGTAGGCAATCACTTAACCAAAGGGCGGTTGGTGGCAGTTGAAGGCCGACTCCAGGTGCGCAGTTATGAAGCTCAAGACGGCACCAAACGCCGTGTATCCGAAGTGGTGGCTGATAGTGTGCGATTTTTGGATCGACCTAAAGATGGCAACGCTCCCGATATGCCCATGACGGATGATGTGGCTCTTCCAGACGATTTACCGTTCTAGAGAGGAGGCCCCAAATGCGGAAAGAACGTGGGCGGAGACCCAAAAAGAAAGTCTGTGCGTTCTGTGTTGACAAGGTGGACTACGTTGACTTTAAAGAGGCAACGCGACTGCGACGTTTTATCACTGAACGTGGAAAAATATTACCTCGCCGAATTTCCGGCAATTGCGCTAAACACCAACGCCAGTTGACCGTGGCGATAAAACGTTCAAGAAATATGGCACTGCTGCCATTTACCATCGAATAGAGTGACCAAAGAGCACGCATAAGCGTGCTCTTTGGTCCCCGATAAATGCGCGTTCGGTAATCGATTGCCATCCCTGGTTGCGACATAGGGTGTGAGGCTTGTTGTGGAACCCGCAGGAGATGCTCATGAATATTTCCTTGGCGACTTGGTTTCGCTGGCTGGAACTTACCGCTGAACTACTGTTTTTGTCTTCCACTTCCGTGGTATTAGTTGGTTTGGTGACCGTCGCTCCACAGTTTTTCCCTCTTGCCCATGTAGGTTTTCCACTGGCTTTATCGTATGTCGCGATGCGCAGAGGATGGCGGATGGCCGTTATTGAAGGTGTGCTGACCTTGTTAATGGTGGCACTTTACCCAAAC
>JAMCTO010000254.1 GCA_023381095.1 Bacillota bacterium | reverse complement strand
ACGTATGAGATTTCCAACTGGGCACGGGCTGGGCATGAATCTCGGCACAATCAGCTGTATTGGACGTTGAACAGCTATATAGGATTAGGAGCCGGAGCGCACTCGTTTCACAATAATCGGCGTTGGTGGAATCTTCGCGGGGTGAGACGGTACATGATGATGCAAGAGGCCGGAGAGTCGACGGTGGAGGGAGAGGAACGGCTATCTGTGGCCGAACAGATGCGGGAGTATATGTGGCTTGGATTGCGTCGGCGCGATGGTATCTCCAAAGATCGTTTTGCGACCAAATTTCACCGGAGCACCGAAGATGTTTTTGAGGAACAATTAGCGAAGTTGGTAGATCTGGGGCTTGTAGTAAATGGCGGACACAGGATATGGTTAACTCATCGGGGTTGGGAAATGGCCAATTACGTGTTTCGCTTTTTTATCGACAGTGGCGTAAACTGACGGCGGATTTTGGCAAGTCCTCCATCTTGACACACAAAATACCGCGGTGCTATCGTTTTGATATACATTAGCACTCCTGTGGCTAGAGTGCTAACCGTGATGTTGAAACGGGGGAAAACCGATGGATGCACGAAAACGGAGAATTTTGGGCACTCTTATCGATGACTATATCGTATCGGCGGAACCCGTGGGTTCCCGGACCTTGGCCAAAAAGTACGGGCTAGGTATTAGTTCCGCGACGATTCGTAATGAAATGGCGGATTTGGAAGAACTGGGATTTTTGGAACAACCGCATACGTCTGCGGGCAGAATTCCTTCGGACCGCGGTTACCGGTATTATGTAGATGAGTTAATGCAGCGGCCGCAAGTAGGCAGCGACACGGTTAACCGGGTTCGGATGGCGTTTGCTGCTCCGGTTCGCGAGATTGCCTGGTTCATTCACCAAACCGCACAGATGGTATCGGATATGACAGCTTATCCGTCGGTGGTGGTGGCGCCTCCCGTGAATGACGCCCGCTTGGGCGACATTCGTGTGATGCAGCTGAATGCCGGCACTCTGTTGCTTGTGGTGGCAACAGACTCCGGCATGGTCGAAAATCGGGCAGTGCCATTGCCGGAGGATATGAACTTCGAGCAAGTGGCGTGGCTGGCGACGGAATTTGCGCGGGAATTTCGCGGAATGCCAATCAAAGAACTGAAGGACCGGATTTTGGATCCGCTTGCTTCCGATGAGGAGCGATATCATGGGCTCTGGGAATCGCTTCTGGCCTGGATGTCGGATTGGCGAACCAACGATGATAGGGTGACTCTTGCTGGGTCTTTGAATATTTTAAGATACCCGGAGTTTCGGGACGTTGGCAAAGTAGAGCGGGTATTGGGATTTTTGGAACGGGAACAAGCGGTGGAGCAATTGCTCCAAGGAACCTCTCCACTGTCGGAGCAGGTACACGTAATCATTGGCCAAGAGTCGCCATTTGATGCGATTTGGGATTGCAGTGTGGTGACGGCCACGTATCAATTGCGGGGCCACATTGTGGGCCAGGTCTCAGTCATCGGCCCTAAGCGAATGCAGTATGCTCATGTAGTCACCACATTGGAAATAGTGTCGGAAGAATTGTCTCGCGCTTTGAAGTGGGCGTAGAGCACCTAAGGAGGATACTGGAGTATGGATGCGGAGTCATTTCGGGATGAACTGAAGGATGAAGGGGTAGATACAGAGAAATCGAATCCAGTCGAGGAAATGGAAGAAGGGGCTGCAGAACCGTCGGTTGCCGAGGAATTGCCCGAAACCCACTGGGAGGAAATTGCCCAAGATCGTTATGACCAGTTAGTAAGGCTTCAGGCGGACTTTGAAAACTTTCGACGACGGATGGACCGGGAACGAGATGAAATCAAGGCCTACGTGGTGGGGTCGCTGTTGTCTGACTTGTTGCCGGTGTACGACAACTTGGAACGGGCCTTAAAATTCATGCCGTCCGATGGCGAAGCCAAATCCTGGCGTGTAGGTTTGGAAATGACTTTAAACGGCTTTAACGAGGCTTTGGCGCGGCAAGGGGTGGAAGCTATCGAAACCGAAGGCCAAATGTTTGATCCCCGGTACCATGAGGCAGTGCAGCGTGTGGAAAGCGATCTCCCCGAAGGGACGATCGTGGAAGAACTAATGAGGGGCTTCCGATGGAAAGAGAGAGTACTTAGGGCTAGCATGGTTAAAGTGTCTGAGGGGCCCGAGCCTCAATAGGAACAGGGAGGGAAGTCGTTCATGGCAAAACGGGATTATTATGAGGTGCTGGGGGTGAGCCGCGGGGCTTCCCCGGACGAAATCAAAAAACAATTTCGGCGTTTGGCGGCAAAATACCACCCGGATGCCAATCCTGGCAATGCAACTGCAGAAGAACAATTTAAAGAAATCAATGAAGCGTACCAGGTACTGTCAGATCCCGAGAAAAGGGCCCGATATGATCAGTTTGGGCACCAGGCTGCGGGGGCTGGAGGTGCGGGCAACGGGGACTTCGGCTTTAGTGGGTTCGGCGACATATTTGATATGTTCTTTGGTGGTGCAACCCAGTCTCGGCGATCAGGACCAGAGCGAGGTCCGGATTTGCGATATGATTTGACGGTAGATTTGGAAGATGTGGTTGAGGGCGTTGAGCGTGAAGTGCGTTTGGTGCGTGATGAGGTGTGCCCCCATTGCCATGGCAATCAGGCGGAACCGGGTACCCGGCTGGAAACCTGTCCCCAATGTCATGGGTCGGGACAGGTCGAGCGCATTCGCGAGAGTTTCTTAGGCAGGATTCGGCAGGTGGAAACTTGTCCGCGATGCCGTGGAACTGGCCGTTATGTTCCGCATCCCTGTACCCAATGCGGCGGTCGCGGCCAGATCCGCGCAGAAAAGAGGCTTACCGTACAAGTGCCACCGGGGGTGGATGAAGGGACGCGACTTCGGGTGAGCGGTGAAGGGGGAGCGGGCCATCGGGGAGGTCCCGCTGGTGATTTGATAGTGTTTGTGCATGTGAAGCAACATGAAAAGTTTAGCCGGGATGGCGATGATTTGTGGTGTGATGTTCCGGTCGGATTTGCCCAGGCGGCACTGGGAGCCGATATTACCGTGCCCGGGCTGAAAACCGAGGAATTGTTGCACATTCCCCCAGGAACCCAGACGGGGACGGTATTCAAAATTCCCCGACAAGGGTTGCCGCGACTGGGGAATCCCGCCAGCCGGGGTGCGCTAAATGTTCGGGTTAACGTGACCGTACCCACTCA
>JAMCTO010000253.1 GCA_023381095.1 Bacillota bacterium | reverse complement strand
AAAAGTACCGTATCTTGACTGTTGGACAACAAATGTTGCATCCACCAGCGAGACTGGAGGGCGTTGGCAAATAAATTCCAATGGGTGAGCATCGCACCCTTGGGAGTTCCCGTGGTCCCCCCGGTGTATTGCAGCACAGCGACATCCTGTGTTGGGTCAATTTCGATCGGATCCGGCCCTTGATCTGTTGCTAACCAGTCGGAAAGGCAGAGCGAACCTGGGTATCCCGCACTAGCCTCGTGTTCTTTCTTTCCATCGTTGGCGATGTCGGCAAAAATCACCGGAAACGGCAATCCGGGCGGAAGTTGAGATACTGCCTGGGTGGGTACCACCAATGCCTTAGGCGCTGCGTCCAACAACAAGACCGCCAATTCCGCAGGGGTATAGAGCGGATTTAAAGCAACCACCATGGCGCCACGGCGCAAGACTCCATAATAGATCTCCACAAAAGCAAAACAATTAGGCAACAGTAGGGCGACACGATCGCCTTTGTGAATGCCGATGTTAGCTAGTGCCTTAGCGATCCTCCCGCTGTTTTCCCAAAGTTCTCCATAGGTCCGGGTTTGTTTTTCAAAAATTAAGGCCACTTGCTGTGGTGGCTTCCCTTCGAGGATCTGATACAAGGGCTGTGGCGCCTCTTTCAGGTCATGAGGCACATCATCGTAAAACTGCAGCCAGGGTTTGGTGTTCATGGTTACTTCCCCCGAAATCGTGGCCGACGTTTTTGCATAAATGCCATCACACCTTCCATGGCATCCTGCGTGGTCATTAAGTGCAAAATTTCCGCCGTCTCCCGCGCCTGGGCCCCTTCCAGATCCTCATCCGAAAGCAAGCGCTTGATGGCACCGAGAGCTAGAGGCGGCAAACTCGCCAGTCGATCAGCGTGATTCACCGCGTATTCCAACAGCAATGCGGGTTCCACTACTTGTGCCACCAGACCAATGCGGTAGGCCTCGGATGCGTCAATCGCGTCTCCAGTCAATAACAGGTGTGCAGCTCTGGAGCGCCCAATGAGCCGGGGCATTCTCACCGTACCTCCCCAACCCGGAATGATGCCTAAATTGACCTCTGGTTGTCCAAATCTCGCTTTGGTGGAAGCAATGCGAATATCTGCGGCCATCGCCAACTCGTTTCCGCCGCCAAAGGCAATCCCATTGACTGCCGCCACCACAGGTTTGGGCAACTCTTCTAGTTGGCCAAATATTTGAGCGCCCTTACGAAGAAACTCCGGCAATTGGCCTCCTAGTTTCATAAAGCCAGCTAGATCCGCCCCCGCCGCAAACGTGTAGCCAGTTCCGGTAATGACCACCGCATTGATGTCATCATTACTGGACACCTGATTCAAAAGCGTTTCCAATTCAGTTAAAACATCCATACTGATGGCATTGACTGGTGGATGGTTCAGGGTCCAAATCTCCACCCGATCGCGCTGTTCCACCTCAATAACTGCCATTCGAGATTCCTCCCTGTTTAATGACTTAAGTAGCCTCGTTTGGATTTATCGCCCAGTTGTCCGCGTGCCACTTTATCCACCAGAGATTCTGGTGGAGCAAAATTTGGGTTGCCTGCCTGAGTAAGTTCCTGCAATTGCCCCAAAATCATATCCAGTCCGGCTTTGTCAGCCCAGGCAAAAGGACCTTTAGGAAGTCCAGCGCCAGCGCGCATGGCAATATCAATGTCTTCCGCACTGGCAATTCCCTCATCGTGCAGCCTTACCGCTTCTAAAAATGTCGCCAACTGAAATCGGGTTAGCAATTCGCTTTCCCACTCTTGTGCCACTGTTCGTTCCTCCCCTCTTTTTACCGGTATGAGTAAAAACCTTGACCGGTCTTCATTCCCAGATGCCCTTCAGCCACTAGTTGCTCCAGTTCACGACTAGGTTTGAATCGATCGCCTAATGACTGATACAGCGTGTTCGCCACTTCCAACGCGACATCCAATCCCAATGCATCAGCGAGCATAAATGGCCCCATCGGGGCTAATTTGTTTTGGGTGATGACTTGATCGATGCTGGCCGCTTCCAGTTGATGTTCTTCTTTATATCGCAAAACTTCGGCCATCGAGGACATCAATATGCGGTTCACCACAAAACCCGGACACTCTTTGACCTTCACCGGAATCTTGCGAATTTCTTCCGCTAGTCTCATTACCGCTTCCACGGTTTCAGAACTGGTTTGGTCTCCGGCAATCACTTCAACCAATTTCATCATATGGGCCGGATAGAAGAAGTGCATGCCGGCCACACGCGTTGGCCTTGATGTGACTGTCGCCAAGTGACTAATACTTAAGGCCGATGTATTGGACACTATCACGGATAAAGGGGACAAAACCTGATCTAACTCACGAAATACCGCCTCTTTGACGGCCATTTTCTCGGTTACCGCTTCAATTGCCAAAGTGACGCCATCCAGATCATCAAGATCTCCGCTAAAGGTAATAAAATTCATCCGGTCTTCTACATCCGCCGGACTCATTTTGTTCCGTGCCACCCGTCCTTGAAACAACTCCTGAATATGCTGCCGGGCATGGTCTAACTGTTCATTACTGACGTCTCTTATGACCACCGGGATACCTGCCATGGCGATGGTGTAGCAAATATCAGCCCCCATCGTGCCCGCTCCTACTACCGCAACTTTTTTAATATACATCGTGGGCTCCTTTCACATAGCTGCAGGATAAAAAGGCGCTCCGGTTCTAGGACCAAAGCGCAAGGCAAAATTCGGGTATAGACTTTCTCCATCATTGGTGGCGATGCCCCCTTTTGCTGCAGCGCCAGTATACCCTCACAACGCAATATTTGTCAACGGCAAGCTTTTAGCTATGATGATCCGCCGACTTTTTGCTATGATAAAGATAAAGAGTCACGAGGGGCGGATCGATCGTGCCTGAAGAGGATATTCAATCGTTTGTCAATGAGATTCAACGTTTGTTCCCCCGCATTATGCGGTATTTAGACGCTGAAGCCACCCGAGAACTCATCGGACTTGAGGTGACTCCCTCGCAAATGAATGCGTTGGTGTCGCTCTATGGCACCGACGATTTGCCAATGGGGGAACTGGCCGAATTGCTTGGACTGACCGAATCAGCAGCCACGCGTTTAGTGGATCGGTTGATTAATATGAATTTAGTGCGACGAGGACGCGATGGCAGTGACCGACGCATTGTTCGTGTGCGTTTATCGTCTTATGGCACGCAATTGGCCGAACTAGTGTTGTCTCGTCGTCAAGAACAGTTTACGCGGTTTGCGGAGCGTATGAAATCGCATGAGCGGTTCAAACTAATCGAAGGATTATCCGCATTGCTCGCGGCTTTCGCTGATTTGGAGCATGAAGCCAAAACGACGAAAAATTCCGGTACCTGATTGAACATTGTGCAATATGCTGTATAATAGCTTATAAGTTTTCTGGCTCATATGCGCCCAAGGAGGTGGTCCTAAGTTTGGTTACTCTTACCGATTCAGCCGCAGATAAAGTGAAGGAATTCATGGTGTCCAAGGACCGTGAGGATCTGGCCCTTAGAATTTATATCAGCAAGGGTGGATGCAGCGGTTTTAGCTACGGAATGGCCTTGGATGCACCGCAGACCGATGACAACCAATATGATTTTGGCGGTATCAAGGTTGTCATTGATCCCCAAAGTGCTCCGTATCTCGAAGGCATCGAAGTAGATTACGTGAATTCTCTCATGGGGGGCGGATTCTCCATTAACAACCCCAATGCGGTATCTTCGTGTGGTTGTGGTAATTCTTTCCGAACTAAGGACGAATCCGGTTCTGCGAACGCCTGCAGCCATTAACCTCTCGAAGGTAGCAATGGCCTCCATGGATTAATCCGTGGAGGCTGTTGTTTTTTCAATACAGAGCAACTAAATAGGAGGAGTTTCGTTGCACGCGAACGAAGATGATAAATACAAAAATGTTCACCCTCTCCCTCCCAGCGAAGCCAATGGTTATCCCTTTTTCTCGTGGGCAGGATTGCGCATCATTGAAGCTAGAGGCGGCCATTCCACCATTGAGCTTGATGTGCAACATCATCATCGAGGTGGCGGTGGAACTGACGCAGTTAATGGAGGCATCGTCGCTTACATGTTTGATGGACTTTTAGGTACTGCGGTTCGCTCCATTTGGACAGACAATGTAAGAGGTCAAGTCACCATAACCCTGAACATCCAGTATCAACGGATGATTACCGCCAAACATCGCATTGTCGGTCATGGCCGGGTAGTTCGCGCAGGATCCCGTATGGTCTTTGTCGAAGGCGAAATTCTTGATGAATCCGGACAAGTTGCCGCTGAGTGCACCGGCATCTACCGGATTTTTCGCAAGAGGGAAGACTCCATGTTGGAATAAAATCAGGTACTGCCAAAGGTCATTGATTGGATGCCATCCGAGTGGTATCCTAGTGGCATAAGGCCATGGTGTTGGCCTGACAATGTTCTAAGGGCCTGGAAACGCAGGATGATGACACCTACCAAATGGGTGGGGTGTCAAATTTTTTGCGCTGCAAAGTCTCATCGCGCCAACCATTCCCCCATCCGAAATATGCTGCGTGAAATGGGGAGGGGTTTTGGGTGATTGTCCAGACAATTATCGAAATTCCCCACGGGTCACAAAATAAGTACGAATATGATGTGACCACCGGGAAAATTCGCTTAGATCGCGTATTGCATGCCGCGATGCATTATCCGGTAAATTATGGCTTTATTCCCGAAACCTGGGCGGAAGACAACGATCCGCTCGATGTGTTGGCGATGGCGTCGACCGCAATTGCCCCAGGAATCGAGGTAACCGTGCGTGTAATCGGAGTCTTGTGGATGGAAGACGAACATGGACTGGATGCAAAAATCATCGGCGTCGTCGATACAGACCCGCGATTCGGCCAGATAAAAACGATGACCGACATTGGCAATCATCGTTTGCGGGAGATTCGCCATTTCTTTCAAGAATATAAGACGTTACAGGGCATTGTCACCACGGTAGGCAATTTTCAAGATCAGGATGTCGCTGTAACGTTGATTCAACAATGTCAGCAACGGTTTTTGACGCGAAAATCTCCTGGAGGTGATACACATGTCTATCCCAGTTATTCTTGATATTAGAGGATTCCAAATATTCGACTCTCGCGGGTGGCCGACCTTGGCTGTTGAAGTTTCCCTCGATTCGGGGGATCGGGCTCTGGCGGGAATTCCTGCTGGAGCTTCAACCGGTTCACGAGAAGCGCGAGAACTCCGCGACGGCGACGCCGCCTTTTCAGGACGCGGGGTAACCAAAGCCATTCATATAATTGATGAAATTATTCGCCCCGCTTTCATTGGTTTTGAGGCAACCCAACAGGCACAGCTAGATCAACGGCTGTTGACTTTGGATGGTACGCCTAACAAATCGCGCTTGGGTGCCAATACTATTCTGGGTGTGTCTTTAGCAACCTCGCTGGCAGCAGCCCAAGCTCTCAAGGAACCTCTATATCGCTATTGGGGCCGCGGGGAATCTCGTACTCTTCCAACCCCGCAGTTTAACGTGATCAATGGCGGTATGCATGCCGATAGCGCTATTCCGGTCCAAGAATTTTTGTTAATTCCGGGAGGTGCTTCTTCTTTTGCTGACGCCATGCGTATGGGCACAGATGTCTATCACGCATTAAAAACTCGGTTGAATAAGGCTGGTTTGCGCACGGCGGTAGGTGATGAAGGCGGATTTGCTCCCCGGATTGACGATATCGACCAAATTTTCGAATTATTGCTAAACAGCATGGGCGATGCGGGTCTTCGGCCCGGACATGATATCGCGATCGGTGTTGATGTGGCCGCCAACTCGTTGAGAGACGGAGATCACTACAGATGGAGCGAATCAGTGGTCTTGAGTAGCGACCAAATGATCGACCAGTATACACGATGGGCACAGCAATATCCATTAATATCCATTGAGGATGGATTAGCTGAAGATGACTGGACTGGTTGGCAACAACTGACGTCTCGTTTGGGCAAACGATGCCAAATTGTCGGTGACGATATTTTTGTTACACACCCAGACTTGGTAACACGGGGAATTCGCGAACAATCCGCTAACGCCGTCCTAATTAAGCTCAATCAAATTGGTACGGTAACCGAGACTCGTGAAGTGGTCAATATCGCAAAGCAGGCGGGTTGGAACTGCGTCGTGTCTCACCGATCTGGCGAAACGTGCGATACCTCTCTGGCCGATTTTGCAGTGGCTACAGGAGTGTCTCAGGTGAAGTCAGGAGCGCCCGCTCGCGGTGAACGCCTCGCCAAGTATAATCGGTTTTTGCTGATGGAAGCGCATGATGCAGAACTGGACTATGCGGGGTGGCGATGGTACTCTCCACTGGGACTCGATGAGTAAGTCATGTGAGGAACCCGAAACCTCCAAGGTTACGCGGAGAGATACCCTGTTCCATTCCATGAATTAGGCTACCGCGAAAAACAACATTTTTTCCTGGGAGGCTGTTGGAGACTATGGGCCCCCATTCACAATCGGACGACGGCACAAATCGGCGTCTTTGGCTCACCCGAAATGTATGGTCGTTTTCATTAGCTTCCCTGTTTTCGGACTGGGGTCACGAAATGGTGACCGCTTTGATGCCGGGGTTTCTTATTGCCCTGGGAGCTCCAGCGATGGCTTTGGGATTAACCGAAGGAGTTTCTAATTTGGCACAAGCATGGGCCTCAGTGTGGGGTGGACGCGTCAGTGATCACAAGGCTAACCGCCATGGAGTTCTAGTCCTGGGATACGTTCTAACCGGAATTAAAGCTCTTATGGCTTTGGTCACTTGGTGGCCGTGGGTGGTCGTACTCCGAACGTTAGGATGGACAGGCCGCGGAGCCCGCGGCCCCATTCGCGACGCGTACATTGCTGAAGAAGTGCCCCCTAAGTATGTCGGTCAGGCTTATGGACTGCGGGAAGCGTTTGATACTGCCGGCGCCTTGCTGGGGCCACTCAGTGCCGCCTTGCTTGTGGCGTATGTGAGTCCGAGAACACTCATTGCTTGGAGCGCCGTTCCTGCAGTTATCACCGTGCTGGTTATATTGCGGGTACGTAAGCTGCGCTCACCCATGGTTCTGTCCACAAAAGTCGCGACAAACGCCTGGCCTCGCCCATTTATCCAATATCGCCTGGCTACCGCTGTTTTTGCGGCGGGATATTTAGCCCCCACATTCTTTATTCTTCGCGTATGGCAAAGTTCTGTGACATTGGGACCGATGACGGCTCACACCCTGGCCTTGCTGTTGTATACGCTTCATAACGTGGTTTATGCGGCAAGCGCTTATCCGATTGGTTGGATCGCTGACCGTCTTCCGGGCCGCGCATTGCTGCTTCTTGGCTATGGGCTATGGGCCCTCGTCGTTCTGGGGTTTGCTTTGGTTGGTCGCAGTATCGGACAATGGGCTCTCTTGTTTGCCGCCGCAGGACTGGCCACCGGCCTTATCGAAGTAGCCCAAAAATTAGCAACGGTGCGTCTCGTCCCGGATGCTAGCCGGGGTCAAGGATTAGGGCAAATTGCCGCCGTTCGCGGTATAGGACAATTGGCAGCTGGCCTGATTATGGGAATGCTATGGACACTAACCAATCCTCGCGTGGGCTTCGCAGTAGAAGCCAGTTTCGCTTTCGTAGGGCTATGGGCGATGATCCGAACCGTCAAGCTGAGTTCCTAAATTCTCACTTAGAGGAGGAACGTATGATGGACCAAAAGCCGTGTCCGCCATCCGACAGCGCCGGGATAAATGAATGGTGCAGATGGGCATGGCTCGTAGGGCGATCGATGCAACATGATCAGCTTCCGATGCTCGGCGACGTGATATGCGACCAGGAATCGGATCCAATCGTCAGGCAAACTGCGTTAGGATCCTATTGGGTATTGACCAATGTTGACGGCGCGATTCAGATGGAAGAATGCCTTCTGGCGGACAATGAGCTACGTCTCGCATTATTTGGCTTACAGCACCCAAGATGGTGGCACGAATCTTCATGGATTGATGTCAGCGATCGCTGGCGGGGCCATGATACCGAACTGGATCAAGCGGTGGTGCGTCTTAAGTGCTGGGCTCAGAAACCAACGCTATTTTGTCGTATTCCCCACCAAATCTATGACCGTGTCAACATTTCTCCCGAAAGCCGCATCAATTGGGAAGACATATGGCGGATTGGTGTTGAGCACTCCCATGATCACGAAATGTCGGGGTTTGTTTCATTCTGGCACAACCATATTACCCAGTGGGCGGATCTCTGGTATCGCTGGGAGGAAGCCATCTGGCTCTATCGCTGGCGTCTCCAAGAAGAACAGCAACTCGTCGAATGGACCCATTCAGGGGCTTATGCAGGCCATGTCCCAGAAGTTCCCGACGTTGAAACGGTGGCAATTCCTCGCCCCCAAAGCGCCCAAGAGAGCATTTCTTTGATGACCCTGGGCCTAGGCTTTTATCTAAATGCATCGAAAACTTCACAAACCGCTGCCGCATGGGATAGCATTTGGTCAAGCTGGGCGGCAAGTTTGAACTACGCACTTTATGAAACACTGAGTAATGTGCAAACAACGGAATGGCACCTGGGCGGTCTGACGGGTTCCTTACGCGGACGATCTCAAGCGAAGAGATGGGGACTGCAGTTAGACTAGATTTATCAATAGTGGCCGTAAGGAGTGGGAAAGTTTATGCAGATCGATATTCCCGGGCGCGGGGCGATAACCTTGGACTACGTGGTGTTCGATTTCAATGGTACTCTGGCCCTAGACGGACAGGTTAGCTTGCAAACCGAAGAATTATTAAAAAAGGTGGCCTCCCGGTATTCCACACTGATTGCCACGGCCGACACTTTTGGCACGGTCGCCCATTTTGCACAGCGTCTGCGAATCCCCGTGGAGATTGTCAAGACAGGAAAGGATAAAGAGGATTTGGTTCAACAATTAACAGGCGGTGTGGTAGCGGTGGGTAACGGCGCCAATGACGAACCAATGTTCTTGGCGGCGGATTTGGCCATAGGCGTCATGGGACCGGAAGGAGCGTCTGTTCAGGCATTGCTGGCAGCGGATATCTGGGTTCCCACCATTGAGCGAGGACTGGAACTGCTGATTCATCCGAATCGTCTAATTGCCACCCTGCGGGAATAGCCCCGGCCCGAAGGGAATTTGCCTTGGAAAATCACTTCACCCGTTGCCCGTTTGGTCGTGCTGGCCACACTCTGGTTTCGTGGTCGGAATCAATCCAGTACGCATCGACCGCCGTCGGATCGCGAAACTGTCGTGCCGACAATCCGTGGGCGCTTGAGTCCAAGATTCACAAATATGAGGTTTTATGCGCATGGTGTACCCTGCTTTCGAAAAATATCACGGCGGTCAGGGGTCACGCGAAGTCAAATTAAAAATGGCCCCCGACCAATACCAATTGATCAGGAGCCATTGGCCTTGCGGCAATTGGGTGAGCCAGCTCCATGGCTCATTCTATAAATTTAACGTATTCCATAGTCTTTCCTGTGTCAAGGTCCTAATAGGCTATGCGGTGACTAAAACAAACGGCGATTGTCGAAGAGATCACATGACCAGCGCCAAAACAGCACCAGCGTCCGTGGCCACTGCCTACGTCGATGGATTGCAGCCCGATTCGTCGAAACGTTCGGTTTTGAGTATAATAGAATTAAGTACCCTATGGTTGGTCATGGTGTTGACCAGAACGTTGTCAAAAATGCCGGCATGGCCGAAGCTAATAACACCTACATTCTGCGGGGGTGTTTTGTTTTGCGCCAGAGTTGCGATGTTTTGTATTTTGTTTTGTCTCTGTACCCACTACAGAATCCGATAGTGACCACTAGAGGATTGATGCTATGAAATTCTCGAGCATTCTCTACCCTCGGACTCAAGACCGCCCATCCAGCGAAGTTCCCAATGCACCTCAGTATTTTCGGGACTTAAACTTGGATCAAATTATTGCCGCCATGACAGCAGGCAGGGCTGAATACGAATTATCCCCCTTTTTCTATGCTCCATTGACCAATAGGGATACCATACGGTATCGCCAAGACGTCATGCGCGACCTCGAGAATCCCCTTTTGCTAGAAGCAATTCTGTCTTTTGCCCATACCATGCGCACCATGCGTGAATACCTGGTGCAATCCCAGAAACTAACCTATCACTACCAAAAGGCAGTTTGGTTTGTCGATGCGGTAGAGCTTTATTGCCATGCCGTCTTAGATTTAATGAACTCACTGGCAGAAGTCGAATACGTTTCCCCAGGCCTTGTCTCTTTCACTAACTATCTTGTCGAATATATCCATTCCGATAGATTTCTCGCCTTAGAAACCGAGGCCCGGGAGATAAAGGACGCGTTAGGCACAGTGCAATATCGACTGCATATCCACGGACAACAGATTGATGTGCATCCCTATTGGGACGATATTGACTATAGTTCCGAGGTCGCAGAAATTTTCGCCAAATTTAAACAGGGGCCCGTAAAGCAGTATCGGATCAAATTTACCGACGGGCCGAACATGAATCATGTAGAAGCTGGAATACTCGATTTTGTAGCAAAATTATACCCCGAGGTCTTCGCCTATTTGGATTCCTTTTTCATAACGCGCGTCGATTATCTAGACAAAACGATTGCCATATTTGACCGAGAAATTCAATTTTACATAGCGGTTCTGGATTATAGAGAATTCTTTAAACAGGCCGGATTGCCATTTTGTTATCCCGAGGTATCCACCAACAAAGAAATTTTTGCGAATGATGCTTTTGATGCCGCTCTTGCCTATCAACGCATTGCAGATCACGCAACCATAGTGCGTAATGATTTTTACCTTAAGGATCCCGAGCGTATTTTCGTAGTAAGCGGACCGAACCAAGGAGGGAAAACCACTTTCGCCCGCATGTTTGGACAACTGCACTACCTGGCCAGCCTTGGTTGTCCGGTACCAGGCACTGGAGCTCGCCTGTTTCTATTCGATCGCCTATTCACACATTTCGAAAAAGAGGAAACTCTTAACAATCGCAACGGCAAACTCCAGGATGACCTGATCAGAATGCATGAGATTCTTCAAGAATCCACGCCTCATAGTGTGGTCATCCTCAACGAAATCTTCACCTCCACGACATGGCAGGACGCACTGTTTCTCAGCAACAAGGTCATGGCAAGCCTCTGCGGAAGCGATCTACTGGCGGTATGGGTCACATTCATCGATGAACTTGCATCGTTTAATGAAAAGACCGTCAGCTTGGTCAGTTCAGTGGTTCCCGACAATCCCGCAGTACGCACGTATAAAATCTTGCGGCGACCTCCAGATGGATTGTCTTTCGCGTTGTCTATCGCCGAAAAATACCGCATGACCTATCACTGGTTAAAGGAGCGGATATTATGAATGTATTTCTCATGTATCCCACCAAAGACTTTACTGTCCAAGACATCTCGCCCAATGAATCGGCCCTGATCCAAGATCTGGAGTTGTCCGCCTTATGGAACGCCATGGCGGCCGGAGATCAATTTGTTTGGACAATCTCGCGACAGGTAACACTGTCGCCACTTGTCGATCTTGATGTGATCCTATATCGCCAAGACATTCTCAATGATTGCGTCAACCAGGAATCTGTCGTGCGAGATATTTACGCCATCGCAGCAACTGCAATTGAACGCGAGAAAAAGAATTACCTCGGCCTATTTAGTTCTTATCCCAGCGCGATTCTGCAGAGATCCGTCGACGTGATGCAGATGTTTGTTGAAACCCTAGAACAGTTGAAACACATTGCGCAAACACACGCCCACCAGTTTGTCTCCAGCGGATTTTCTAGATTTTTCACGATGCTAATCAATGAATTGGGGGAAGAGTACCTCGATCAAGTCAAAAGCCATCTCCGCGAACTGAAATTTCGCAAGGGTGTTTGGATCAGTGCTGCCCTAGGACCGGGCAATAAAGCAACCCGTTTTCGGCTGCATCGGACATCTCAGACCAAAAAGTCGCCCTGGATTGCCCGAATAATGACCAAAACACCCCGTTTTTATACCTATACCATAGCAGACCGGGACGACACGGGGGCTCGTGCTTTGGCAGAATTGCGCGATCGGGGCATTTACCAAGTCGCCAATGTGCTTGCGCAATCGACCGACCATGTTCTCAACTTCTTTACCCTTTTGAAAACCGAACTAGCGTTTTACATGGGATGTTTAACTCTTCATAAGGTCCTAGCGCAAAAAGAAGAACCTTTGTGCTTTCCGGTCCCAGCAGCAACCACAGAACGCCTGCTGAGTGTTGAAGGGCTTTATGATGTGTGCCTCTCATTGCGCCAGGTACCTCGCGTGGTGGGCAATACGGTTAAGGCTGACGGTAAAGACATGGTCATCATTACGCCGCGCAATCAAGGTGGCAAGTCTACTTTTTTGCGGAGTATTGGCCTTGCGCAACTTATGATGCAATGTGGAATGTTTGTCCCCGCAGAGTCCTTTCAGGCTAATATTTGCAATGGGCTTTTTACTCATTTCAAACGTGAAGAAGATGTAACCATGAACAGTGGCAAACTCGACGAAGAACTCCATCGAATGAGTGAGATTGTCGACCAGCTAAAAGCCAACTCGCTCGTACTGTTTAATGAGTCATTTGCAGCCACCAATGAACGGGAAGGTTCTGAGATTGCGCGGCAAATTGTGAGTGCTTTAGTGGAAAAACATGTGCAAGTGTTTTTTGTAACGCATTTATACGAATTGGCAGCCGGTCTTTATCAGCAACAACGCGAAAACTTTCTATTCTTGCAACCGCAAAGGCTCTCTGACGGAGAACGTACATTTAAGCTCGAGGAAGGTAAACCTTTGCAAACCAGTTTCGGAGAAGACCTATACCATCGAATCTTCGGTGCGGTATAGATGACATCCGGATATGATAGCTCGGCGGAAAAAACGGGTATGCGGATAAAGTTACTGGCAAGACAGCTAGATGGAAAAATCATGCAGTGGGTGCAGGGCCTCACGTTTCGCGAAAGTATCTGGACGATCGAACCAAGATATCCCAGCGGAGCATCGACGCGTAGGCATTTGTTCACGTGCTCGAATCCCCATTATTCGTACCGAACGTGTCTCCCGGTTGACCTTAAACAAAGGGGTTGAGGCGCCGATTCCCAAAGGAAATTCTCTCGGCCTTTTCTAGGCGACGGTTTGCAATGAGAAGTATACTCGGTCCAACCGAAGCACTGACCCTTGCAACATAGAGGAGAGGACCAACCCTTCCAAAAATGCGTGGCAGCCAACGAAAATCACAAACGGGCTTATAACGACGCAACTTCCGTTGGATGGAAGTTGCGTCTATGACGGTCCTCCTCAGGGCTCGATCGACGGACCACTATAAGCACAAACCCCCATACGCGGAGAATTCACCACTGGCAGTGTATAGGCCTCACCATCCTCCTCTACACTACCAAGACACTCGTCACAGTATGCGATCGGCGCCCAGTCATCAAACAGCAATTCCGTTGCAACACCGCCACACTCCGTACAACGAATATCGGGAGCATCGTTTCTTGCCACAACCTTGATACCCGGTTCCAGTCCTATCACCTTTTCCCCCATTACTCGAAGGACTAATGTGGTGGTCGATCCAAAGTCGTATTGATAGACCAGAGATCCATGGCCGATCGCCCGTTTTAAAGATACATTCATGCTGCGTTCGCGTTTACGACCAAATAAAGGCTCATCAGGCTCATCCACATATAGATCATCGTGACTAGAAAATTCGCTCATATGGCCACAACAATCTAACCATAAATCCCGTAGCACGGCGTCTATGGACATAAGTTTAACGGTATTGGGTACCGTCAAATAAACCCAAAAAGGCGACCGCGGTAACTCCACCAAAATCAACATACTGTCACCTTGGTTTGAAGAACCTAAACAACTCTTGAGATGTCGGGTCATTTGAGATTTGGCGAATGACCGGTGGCACTTTCTACAATCCCCTCGTGTTATGGATGGCATTGCTGAGTCTCTCCTATTCAATAAATATTACTTCCCCAATTCTATCATGACATATGTTTGACACGCATGGATAGGTTTAAAAACGAGGAAACAGTCTTGTCGATTGGTATTTATGGGGTCAATCCGTTTTGGAAAGTGTCGTGCGAGAAAAGAGATGGCTATGTCCATGCGTCACGCCCTCTTATAATTGGCTCCGAAAGGCATTTGTCTGTCGCTCTCGAGTGCGCAGTAGCACTCACGTGTCCTGTCGGTGTTTTTGCCAGTGTTCGGCGGCCATTTGCACTGCATCCCAAGGACTCCCTAATGGCGGAGTATAGCTAAGGTCGGCCTCTAGGATATCGGCCACCGACATCTGATGGTAAAGCGCCATAGCAAAAATGTCGACCCGCTTGGCAACAGCGCCCTGCCAATGCCCCATCAGTTGCGCTCCCAACAGTTGCCCTGTGATCTCATCGCCGGTAATGCGAAACGTTAGCCGATGGGCACCAGGGTAATATGCTTTATGGTCCCAAGTCGAGAACTCAACGGTTACTGGATGATACCCAGCAGATCTGGCCTCGTGATCCCGAAGACCTGTGCGTGCTACTGCCCAATCAAAGACTTTGACCACCTGGGTACCTAATGATCCGCCATAGCGAGCCTGGCCCCCTGCCGCACTTTCACCTGCAACCCGCCCTTGCTTATGGGCGGTGGTTCCTAGCGGCATATAGGTGTCGGCGTTTAACAGGCGGTGGTAGGTGACGACACAGTCTCCAGCCGCATAAATGTCGTTAACATTGGTGGCCATGGACCGATTCACGATGATGGCACCCCTCAATCCTGTTGCTATTCCAGCCGCTTTGGCCAATTCGGTGACTGGTTTCACCCCAACCACCACCAGCACCATGTCGACCCGCCGATCAAAACCGTCGTCACCTGTGACTCGCAGCGCATCTCCCTCTCGCCCTATTTCTTGAATACGGACCCCGGTTTTCACTTCAACCCCGTGGCTCTCGATGTAAGTCCCTAGCGCATCTCCCAATTCCCGATCCACAGTGGGCAAAACTGAGGGCAACTGTTCGACCACCGTCACCCCAATTTTTTGATGACGAAGGGCATCGGCCATCTCCAGTCCAATGTAACCCGCGCCAATTATCAAGGCGCGCTCCGGTTTATGAGAGGCAATAAAGTCGGCTGCGGCAAAGCTGTCGTCCATGCTGTGCAATAAAAATACCCCACGGTTGTCCAATCCCGGAATTGACGGACGAATAGGGTCAGCACCAGTTCCTATAATGAGGCGATCATATTGCAAAAGTTTTTGACTCTTGTCGGGCTTATGTACCAAGACGGTATGCTGCTTGGGATCAATGTGAAGGGCGCGGGTGTTAAGTTCGACGTTGATCCCGGTCTCTTGAATCTCTCCCAAGGTACGATGGGCTAGCTGGTGCCAATCGGCTACCTCACCACTGAGATAAAAGGGGAGGCCACAAATACTGTAGTTAGGAAATGCATCGGCCACCACCATGGTGACATTAGCGGTGCTGTCTATCTCCCGTGCCCTCAGTGCCGCACTAATACCGGCGTCACTGCCCCCGATAATGAGAATGTCTGCCATAAAGTCCTCCTGTTGTTATGATTTATGGTTTTATCCAATCGCCAAAGACCAACCCCAGAGTGCCCCCAAGGTTACCAGGAGCACCGGTACCGTCATCAGAATACCTACCCGGAAATAGTAGCCCCAGGAAATGCGAATTCCGCGCCGTTCCAGCACGCTCAGCCATAACAAAGTCGCTAACGAACCAATGGGGGTAATTTTCGGCCCCAAGTCGCAGCCCACCACGTTAGCATAAGCCATAGCGGTGTGCATTGCTGCCGAACCCACGACATCATGGATAGCCAACGCATTAATCATGACGGAGGGCATATTGTTCATAATGCAAGAAAGGCCTGCCGCCACCGCCCCGGTCCCGATAATTCCAGCTAATGCTCCGTGCCGATCCAAGGAACTCAGCACCTCACTTAAGAGATGTGTGAGGCCCACATTACGCAAACCAAATACGACAACGTACATGCCAATGGAAAACACTACAATCTTCCACGGGGCCTCTTTAACCACCCGAGTAACATTGACCGCAGGACTGCTCCGGGCAATCAACAGCAGTGCAATGGCTGCGGTTCCGGCAAACACCGAGACCGGCCAATGCAGTATTTGACTAGCAAAATATCCCACCAGCAGCAACCCTAATATCACCCAAGCGATTCGGAACACGCGGATGTCTAAAATAGCCGACTGGGGATCTTCCAACGCCGCGGTGTCGATGGATCTAGGCAAACTTCGATGGTACACGGCAAACAACACCGCCAGACTGGCGGCCAATGACACCACGTCTACTGGCACCATCCTCAGCGCAAACGACGCGAATCCTAAATGAAAGAAATCCGCCGACACGATGTTGTATCCATGATGTCGTGGGTTCGGCAGCGAAGTGGTATCGGCAATAAAACCACTGACCATAATAAGCGCCAGCGTGGCCTTATAATTGAGCTTTAGTGCCTTGGTCTGCTCATAGACAATGGGTGTCAAAATGAGAGCCGCGCCATCGTTGGCGAAAAACATAGCCACCAGCGCTCCCAATATTCCCAGGAATAAAAAGAGGCGAATGCCGTGGCCACGGGAAAATCGTGCCATATGTAGTGCGGCCCATTTGAAAAATCCCACCGCATCCAATATCAACGAGATTAGAATGACGGCCACAAACGTCAAGGTAGCATCCCATACAATATGAACAACATCGAGCACATTCGCCCACGACACGATGCCGAGGACCAATGCCAGAATTCCACCGCCTAGTGCGGTCCACCCAATGGAGAGTCCTCGCGGTTGAGTAATAATCAATACCAAGACCACCACAAATAGTCCTACTGCCAAAACCAGAGCCACTTCATTGACATCCCCTTTATGAAAGACTGGTGTTGAACGTGGGGATTTTCATTTTTTGGATCCCATATTTATATACTGTCAATGCCACGTTTCCCGCCAGATGCCGAGTCCATTCCCTCGAGTTCTGGCCCATTTCAATCTATCAACTTATCGTACTATACTTATATTGTCTGTGACAAATTGCATAATGCCATGATGATTGGCCAATATACCCTATATCGATGCATTTTAGGAGGCGTTTTTATGACCATCGCTGTCATCGATACCGGGTTGGCCCCCAGCACCGTCGACAGATCCCTCAGTGGACCATCCTATAACGCTAGTCTATGAGTTTTCAGGAGCAGGAGTCGAATGACAAGCGTTATACTCAGCTTTTCAGGAGCATAAGATTCACGTTCTCTCCATACCAGGATTCCAAAAGCTTGTGCTCGAC
>JAMCTO010000252.1:10993-12099 GCA_023381095.1 Bacillota bacterium | reverse complement strand
TTCCCTAAAAAGCGACTGATCGTTTTGGCCTTGGCTGGCGACTCCACGATAATTAACGGTTTGGCCTTAGGCAATCCTGCACCCCCCGCAATGACATTGGTCTATTATAACAAATTTCTCCAAGCTATCACGAGCCCTTTTTAAAATATCGGCAATCGATGAATGTGGCCCCGATCAAGGTCCCTCCGGGGGATTTATGGGTGGAGGGGGACAACAGGCCCAAGAGTTTTGACAGTCGGTACTTTGGGTTTCTTCCCATGAAAAATCTCAAAGGGCAGGCGTTTTTGGTTTGGTGGCCCTTATCGGAACTACATTGGTTAAACTAGGTCTATGACAAAGAGTAAGTCGTGGTATCCCGGGCACATGATTGCCACCCAGAAAGTCATCCGGGAACTGGCCCCATATTTGACCGCCTTTGTGGAGGTAGTGGATGCCAGAGCACCGGAACTGACTCGCCATCAGCCTATGGCTCAGTGGGTGGGTCGCGCTAAACGCGTGGTGGTGCTGAATAAAATGGAATTGGCCGACGCCGAGGCGACGGAGTCCTGGCTTGAGTGGTATCGGAACCATGGCGTGATTGCTGTGGCGCTAAATGCCACCGCTCATCAATCAGAGCAACAATTGCGTGCTGTTTTAAAGCAAGCCTTAGAACCACCATATCGGCTAGCGGTAGTAGGATTGCCCAACTTAGGGAAATCAACATTGCTAAATCGTATGGTGGGCAAACATCGGGTGGCTACTGGTGCCAAGCCTGGGGTGACCAGAGGACCGCAATGGATTCGGTTGCCTGGTGGCTGGGAATGGCTGGACTTGCCTGGCGTAGTGACACCGTCTAAATCCAAGGATTGGCGATTAAAATTGTTAGGTGTAGTTCCGGTTCCCGCTGAAGAATTGGAAGAGATGGCGGAGCGGGCCTGGCAGTGGATGTTTCCTGAAGAAAACGGCGACTGGGAGGCATGGGGACGCTCGCGTGGGTACTTGATGACGGGAGGCCGGGTAGATTTGCATCGTACCGCTCAAGCCGTGCTCATTGCGGTACGTGATGGCGCCTTTGGACCGCGTAGTGTGGAGTGGCCTCCCCATGTCAAGTAGCCGAGTCCAACCCG
>JAMCTO010000252.1:0-10952 GCA_023381095.1 Bacillota bacterium | reverse complement strand
CTTGGTGGGAAGAGCTGTCCCGCTATGAAACTCCTTATTGGGTGGCCAGCCGCTTGGTGGCAGGGGTCGATGAGGTCGGACGGGGGCCCTTGGCTGGACCCGTCGTTGCCGCGGCGGTGATCTTGGATCCTTCTTGCCCGGTTCTGGGAATCCGCGATTCCAAGGCGTTGACGGCATTGGCCCGTGCCAGACTTTATCCGGAAATTTTACATAACGCGGTGGCTGTTGGCGTAGGAATGGTAGGGCCACGTACCATCGACCGAATAAATATTTATCAGGCATCCAAAGTGGCGATGCAACGGGCGATTACAGCCATGGAGGTTACGCCCCACGTAGTGCTCAGCGACGCGATGCCGCTTCAAGGACCCTATATGGTTCAATCGATTACTCATGGGGACGCGGTGTCGGTAAGCATCGGGGCGGCATCCATTGTCGCGAAAGTCATCCGCGACCGTTATATGGAGGCGCTGGATGTTGTCTATCCGGGATATGGCTTCGCCCGGCATAAAGGTTATCCGACTGTTTTGCATCGAAAGCGATTACGAGAATTAGGCCCTAGTCCTTGTCACCGCCGCAGTTTCCACTGGGATGAGCCGTAGCGTCAGGTCAACAATATAAAGGAAGCTTGGAGAAATTTGTTATAATAGACCAATGTCATTGCGGGGGGTGCAGGATTGCCTAAGGCCAAACCGTTAATTATCGTGGAGTCGCCAGCCAAGGCCAAAACGATCAGTCGCTTTTTAGGGAAGCGGTACCAAGTCAAAGCATCTATGGGCCATGTACGGGATCTGCCCAAGAGTCAGTTTGGGGTAGACGTGGAGCATGGCTTTACGCCGCGTTATATTACCATTCGCGGCAAAGGGCCAATTTTGAAGCAATTGAAGGATGCTGCCAAAAAGGCCGATAAGGTATTCTTGGCTACTGACCCGGACCGCGAAGGGGAAGCGATTTCGTGGCACTTGGCGGAAGCTTTGGGCATTCAACCGGAAGCCACCCGGCGCATCGAATTTCACGAAATTACCAAAGACGCGGTGAGCCATGCCATTCGCAATGCACGCCCCGTATATATGCCTAAAGTTAATGCCCAACAGGCGAGGAGGATATTGGATCGGGTTGTTGGATACCAGTTATCTCCCTTACTATGGCACAAAATTCGGCCCGGCTTGTCTGCGGGCAGGGTTCAGTCCGCTGCCCTTAAGTTATTGGTCGACCGGGAAGATGAAATTTTAGCGTTTGTACCGGTGCAGTATTTTACGGCGAGCCTTGAAGCAGGTCAAGGCGCACTCTCTTTGCAAGCCGATTATGTGGGACCGCGGGGCGAAAAAGGCCGACTCGGCGCTTCCGATGTGGAAATGGTTCTTGGGCATGTAGGGGTTGGTTCCCGGGTATTGGTGCAATCTGTTAAGACCCGTGAACGACGTCGATTTCCTGCACCGGCTTTTACCACGTCAACACTGCAGCAAGAGGCGTCTAGACGTCTGGGGTATTCGGTAAAACGGACGATGAGCTTGGCGCAGCAACTGTACGAAGGACTAGAAGTAGCCGGGGAAGGGACCGTAGGTTTAGTCACCTACATTCGCACGGACTCGGTGCGGGTAGCCGACATAGCCGAAACAGAGGCCAAACGATACATCTCGTTGCATTATGGCGACGCCTACCTAAAAGATCAGATGACCTCGCGGCCAAATCGGGATCCGGTGGGATCCCAAGGTGCCCACGAGGCGATTCGTCCAACGGTGTTGACTCGGCATCCTGACCAACTCAAGAATAGCTTGAATCGCGATCAATTGCGTCTTTACCGGTTAATTTGGGAACGATTTGTCGCTAGCCAAATGGCACCCTTGGTATATGATGCCACCACCATTGAGTTAGTGGCGGAGCATGGCGAGCAATTTCGAGCCCATGGCGCGGTCATCAAGTTTAAAGGATTTACTGAAATCTATTTAGAAGCGCAGGACGGCACTGATGCCAACTCTGACAAAGAGTTCGATTCGTCATTGCGTCCCCTGCCCGATGTCGCCGAGGGAACCGAGTTGGTGATTTCCCATATTAGTGCTGCGGAGCACTTTACAGAACCGCCTGCGCGGTTTAACGAAGCCATGCTGGTCAAGACTCTGGAAGAACTAGGAATTGGAAGGCCATCGACCTACGCCCCTATTATTGAAACTTTATTGCAACGGCAGTATGTCGAACGGTCCCAAAAGCGCCTATTACCTACAGCATTGGGATGTGTTGTGGTCGAGCTTTTACGCGAATATTTTCCGGAAATCGTGAATACGGCGTTCACCGCAGAAGTGGAGAGCCAATTGGACCGAGTGGAGTCCAACGAGATGGCATGGCAAGATGTGCTGGGGCAATTTTATGCACCATTTGCGGCAGAATTGGCGCGTGCCGAAGCAGATGTAGAAAAGTTGGAACTTCCTAAAGAAAGCACGGACGAAGTCTGCGAGAAGTGCGGCAAACCAATGGAAGTCAAATACGGACGTTTTGGAAAGTTTTTGGCTTGTACGGGATATCCCGAATGCCAGTTCACCAAACCTTATTTGGAAAAGACCGCGGCCTTGTGCCCTCGCTGTGGAAAACCGCTAGTAATCCGCCGAACCCGCAGGGGGCGCACTTTTTACGGATGCAGCGGATTTCCCGAATGCGACTTTGTGACTTGGAACCAACCTACGGATAAAGTGTGCCCTCAGTGTGGATCATCAATGGCAGTCAAGCGCCGTGCTCATCGCGAAAGTTTCCTCTGTCTTAAGGAGGGATGCGGGTATGAATCTGAACAAGCCCAATGATCTAGTCACCGTGGGAAGGGTGGAGTGCTTAAACTCTTTGGGAAGTGCCTCAATGGCTAAGGGAATATCCCTGGTCCGGGTTCGTGATGAATGCCAGCGCCTTTTACATGAAAAGGCGCTGATCGATCTCTTAGAGTGTTTTGCGGGGCCAGGAGGGCACACCAATGTCCAAGCCAGTTAGTCCCTGGATTGCCGATTATCTTAGACATCTACGGGCAGTGGAAGGGCGATCTGCTGAAACATTGCGCGCCTACGAGTCGGATTTGCTCCAATTCGAAGAACAGATAGGAGACTTAGACTTGGTTGACGCCAAGGCCATCCGACGTTGGTTGCTGCAACTGGGGGAATCAGGGATCTCTGCTCGCAGCATGTCTCGCAAGTTATCGGTGGTCCGCTCTTTTTATCGTTACTTGGAACAGGAGCGGTTGCGAACGACTAATCCGGCCCGCCGGGTGCTGTCCCCCAAGTTTCGCGCGCATTTGCCCCGAGTATTGACCATTGATGAGATCACGGCGATGATGGAAACAGCCTGTCTGGAGCATGGCCCATTAGGTGTACGCAATTTGGGTTTGATCGAAACTATGTATGGAGCGGGGTTGCGCAGTCAAGAAGTGGTGGACATGAATCTCCGAGATATTTTTTGGGATGATGGGATGATTAAAGTGACAGGCAAAGGACGTAAAGAGCGTGTGGTGCCCTTGGGCCGATATGGCCTGACGGCATTGCGCAGGTATGTGACGGAGTCGCGTCCTTATTTGGTGAAAACTGCGACCGAAGCTTTGTTCCTCAATCGTCGCGGCGGCCGACTGACCACTCGCAGCGTGCGTCGCATCGTCAAGATTACTATGTTGCGGAGTGCGGTAAGCCGTAACATTAGTCCGCACTGGTTGCGCCATTCTTACGCAACCCATTTATTAATGAACGGAGCCGACTTACGCATTGTCCAGGAGTTGCTTGGCCACGCCAATTTGCGTACTACGCAAATTTACACTCATGTCTCGCAAGACCAACTGACCCGAGTGTACCAGGCGGCTCATCCGCGGGCTCGGCGCAATTTAGAGTAATATTTATGGAGGGTCAAATTATGGGGGACTCACTGTTTCATGGCACCACTATCTTGGCGATGGTAAAAGATGGGAAGGCTGTTGTTGGTGGTGATGGTCAGGTAACCTTTGGCCAAAATACGGTGATGAAGCATACGGCGCGAAAGGTCCGGCGCCTTTACCAAGGGGCCATTCTTGCAGGGTTTGCGGGTGCGGTTGCAGATGCCTTAACGCTGTTTGAACGATTTGAAGGGAAACTGGAAGAACACCACGGCAACTTGCCGCGAGCAGCGGTGGCTTTGAGCCGCGAGTGGCGAACCGATCGTATGTTGGGGAAATTAGAGGCGCTGTTGATCGTGGCCGATACCCACGACTTGTTCATTCTCTCAGGGACCGGGGAAGTTATTGAGCCGGATGACCATATTGCTGCAGTGGGTTCCGGAGGCAGTTACGCGTTGGCCGCGGCGCGGGCCTTCGCATCCTTAGATCAAACTCCTGCGATTGAGGAGATTGTGAGAAAATCGTTGGACATCGCGGCAGATATTTGCATATATACCAATCATCACTTAACAATTGAAACATTGGGTTAGGAGGCGATGGGGATGGATGAGGCATTGTTGACACCAAAGCGAATTGTAGAGGAATTAGATAAGTATATCGTTGGTCAAAACGAAGCCAAACGAGCGGTAGCTGTGGCCTTGCGCCACCGCTGGCGCCGTAGCCGCCTCGACCCAGAACTGCAGGAAGAAATCACTCCCAAAAATATATTGATGATTGGCCCGACAGGCGTAGGGAAAACCGAAGTGGCACGTCGATTGGCTCGTTTACTCCATGTTCCTTTTATTAAGGTTGAAGCCACAAAATTTACCGAAGTGGGTTATGTGGGTCGCGATGTTGACGCGATGGTGCGTGACTTGGTGGAAACCAGCATTCGCATGGTAAAGGAAGAGCGGACAGGCTCGGTTAAAGATCGCGCCGAACGTGCGGCCGAAGACCGTATTGTGGAGGCGTTGGTACCAGATCCATCAGACAACACCGCAACCAAGAACCCCTTTGAGGCGCTGTTCGGTGGAGCCGGGGGAAATTACCAATCACGCCGTCCCGTGGATGCCGAGGAACGGCGGCGCATCGATGACGAACGGCGGCGGGTGCGGGAAAAACTGCGGATGAAGGCCATGGAACATGAACTTGTCGAAGTGGAGGTCGAGGATTCCGGGCCTACACTGCCCATGATGGGCAATTTTCCCGGCTCTGAGGACAATCAAATGAATCTTGGCGAAATGTTTGGCAACTTGTTGCCAAAGCGAACCAAACGGCGCAAGATGACTGTTGCCGAGGCGCGTAAGGTTTTAACCCAGGAAGAGGCACAGAAACTGATTGATACTGACGCTGCCAATGCTGACGCGGTCTGGAGGGCAGAGCAACAGGGTATCATCTTTATCGATGAGTTCGACAAAATTGCTTCGGGGCAAGACATGCGGGGACCTGACGTCAGTCGAGAAGGAGTTCAACGCGACATTTTGCCAATTGTCGAAGGTTCCACGGTAAACACCAAATATGGCCCCGTGAAAACCGACCACATTCTATTTATTGCCGCGGGAGCATTTCATGTGTCAAAACCAAGCGACCTGATACCGGAATTGCAAGGACGGTTTCCAATTCGCGTTGAGTTCGATGCTTTGACGGAACAAGACTTTTACCGCATTCTAACTGAGCCTAAAAATTCGTTGATTTTTCAGTATCAGGCACTGTTGGGCGCTGAAGGCGTTCAGATCCGGTTTGACGACGAGGCACTTTGGGCGATGGCCCGTTACGCAGATCGGGTCAACCGTGATACCGAAAATATTGGAGCCCGTCGACTGCATACGATTTTAGAGAAAGTATTGGAAGAACTTAGCTTTGAGGCGCCAGACTTGCAAGGACAAACTATTCCGATTACTGCGTCATACGTGGATCAGCGATTAGCTCGGATAGCGGACAATATTGACATTAATCGGTATATACTCTGAATTTTTGGTTTCGTTATCACATTCCAAACCAAAGGTATGGTATACTCATACCCGGAATTTAGAACTGTGGTGACGAATTAACCAAATTTGAGGAGGCTTAGGTCGTGGAAGAATTGCTTGAAAGGACACGACGGATTAATCGGTTGTTACAACGTACGGCGGGTCATCCGGTAAACTTTGAAGAAATGGCTCAGATTTTGAGCGAACTGATTGCCGCCAATGTGTATGTGGTGAGCCGCCGCGGTAAGGTATTAGGCTATGCACTGTTGGATTCGTTTGAATGCGACGTGATGATCCGCGAAGTCTTGGGCCAAGAGGTGTTTCCTCAATCTTACAATTCTGGATTGTTAAAAGTTGACGAAACATATCCCAATGTGTCGCAAGAAAGTCGCCGTTGCGTATTTTTTCGTGACAAACCCTGCATTTATGAGAACAAGATTACGACTATCGTGCCCGTCAACGGAGGCGGAGACCGACTAGGGACGTTGGTGATTTCCCGGTTTGGACGGGAATTTGGCGACGAAGACCTTATTTTGGCCGAGTACGGTGCCACCGTCGTGGCGATGGAAATTTTGCGCTCCAAATCCGATGAACTGGAAATGGAGGCACGGAAGAAGGCGGCGGTAAAAGTCGCGATTGATACTTTATCCTACTCGGAACTTGAAGCAGTACAGCACATTTTTGAGGAACTGGGTGGCGAAGAGGGATTGTTGGTCGCGTCTAAGATTGCGGACCGTGTGGGTATTACCCGTTCAGTAATTGTCAATGCCTTGCGCAAATTTGAGTCCGCGGGGGTTATTGAATCTCGCTCCTTGGGGATGAAAGGCACCCATATTCGCGTATTAAATGATCGGTTAATCGGGGAACTTAAAAAACTGCAACGTTAACTCCAATATTATTCCGGGGCACGGTGTCTTCGCCCCGGAATATTTTTGGGCGTCTCGCCTTTGCAGGGCAAATTTTTTCCAATCAACCGTTGGGATCGGGGGTGTGCCGCAACGCTCCGCGCATAGGATTACCCATGCGGGTTTTCGCACGAAACGATGGTGAAAAGGCATCACCGTCAGGCACTTTGTACGCGATACATCATGTGCCTAAAACCCTATGTCGGGGAGATTATTAACCAATTAACCAACCAAATATTCCTAGGGCAATATCTATTCACCGATACGACATCCTTCATGTTAACTGCCAACCAAATTCAGCGGTGCGGAATAAATGCGGTGTGCTGTGTGCAAGGTAATAAGGCGATCCGACACCATGCTTTCCAGAACTTCCCACTGGCGTGTTTTAGCCTGGTGGTAGTGGCTATCCGGGTTTAAAGCCGACGGGGCTTGGGGCAACCCCGCTAACAGGGTAGCTTGAGCGGGGGACAGATTTTTAGCTGGTCTGCCAAAATAGGTTTGGGCAGCGCGGCCAACACCATAACTGTTATGGCCTAAATATACTTCGTTGATATACATGGTGAGAATTTGCTGTTTGCTGTAGAGCACCGTGGTCATCAATGCCAATAGTGTGCCGGTGACCTTGCGGGGAATCGTTTTGTGGGGTGACAGCAACAAATCCCGGATGAGTTGTTGGGTGAGGGTACTGCCTCCTTGGGCAAACGAGCCGGTTTCGATATCAACCACCAAGGCTCGGCCTATTCCTTCAAACGAAATCCCCCAATTGCGGTAAAAGCTCCGGTCTTCGGTGGCTATTAACCCTTTGGTAAACCATGGCGTTACTTGGTTAAGGCTCACCGGAATGCCGTGGTGCGCCATGGTGCGGTCATGAACCCGCGCCGGCAGAGACGTGAGCGCAGACCAGTATCGCACATAGAATACCGCTAGAAACGTGATAAGCAAAACTAGCATCAAAATCGACCATTTGACCAAGGGACTGCGCGGCTTTGTCATGACATCCTCACTATTGGTAGAACCCTGGGGATAATCGCCAAGATTCCTTCTCCGCTTGTATGGGGTCGTGAGAGAAAAAGGGTCGAGCATGGAGTGTTTCGGTCAGATGCAATAGATGGGCTACGGATAGCCGAGCTTGGTCGGGATTGGTGGCTGTGCCGATGTTATCTGGATGAAACTGGCGCTGAGTATAGACGGCATCACCGGTCAGTACGATAGGACCGCCATTGAGTTCCACGATCAGTGATTGATGGCCTTCTGTGTGACCGGGGGTAGAAACCGCGTACAATCGCGTATCAAAGCGGTAGTCGCCATCAAGAAGATGCAACTGCCCAGTGTTAATATCTAGAGCGGCAGAGTCAGGATATTGATCCGGATCTGAGGCGACTGCAGCCCATTCGGAGCGTTGGATTAGAAATTTGTGGTGACTAAATGCGCTATTGCCGCCGCCATGATCAAAATGCAAGTGCGAGTTGATGACCCCATCGATATCGCTCGGTGCAAAACCTATCTTAGCTAACTGTGCGGTGATGTAGTCGTCTGGTGCCAATCGGGGCTGCAACAGTTGAGAGAATTCTTGACCCAGCAGCCCTTGCGGATTAGTGCGGCATTGGTTGGAGCAACCTGTGTCAAATAAAAACAGTCCGTTAGGTGTCTCGATTAAATAGGCGTATACCGGGATGAAGAGAATATTGCCCGGTTCGCAATGAGGGTCCAAAACCGTTTCGTCGGCGGAAAATGTTCCTACCGGGAGTATCCAAAGGCGCATAAAAACCCCCCTGCCTATTTGTCTTCTCATCATAACACATCAACGGGCCTGCGGAAGAAGATGGCATTGCCCAGTAATGTAACCTTGGCCGCCCCTGCTACGTTATCAGGGACAAGGCTGGACGCACGGAACCATCGAGCAATTTGGGAAAGATGGTCGAAATTTCGCGATCAGAACGACCGATTCTACAGTATAATATCTGCGGTATGCCTGAAAGGGGCGGGGCTATGAGGCGATTTCGTTGGGGACGATTTTTAGCGCTGCTGGCAGCAATCGTGGTGGTTGGAGGTGGCACAGCCGCCTACCTGGGATATCGAGCGATACAGCCAGCGGCGGTGGAAACTAGTCGTGTACTCAAAAAGAATCCGCCAGGGTTTCAAAACCGTATCACGATTTTGCTCCTGGGCAATGCCTTGTCGATAATCAACAACAAAGACCAGACCAACCCATATGTTCGTGACCGAACTGACACGATGATGTTGGTATCGGTGAATCCTAAGACGGATCAAGCCAGTGTTTTGTCCATTCCACGGGATTCCTTGGTGTTTATCCCTGGGGTAGGGGAAACGAAGATTAATGAGGCCAATTATTTTGGAGGTCCGAAACTCGCGGTTAAACTAGTAGAGCAAACATTGCATGTGCCCGTAGATTATTACATGGAAACCACCATGTGGAACTTTGAAAAAATCATCAACACGTTGGGCGGTTTAACCGTGGACGTCACCCAACCCATGCATTACGGTGGTGTAGGCAATCCTCTGGACATCAACTTGAACCCGGGAGTGCAAAAATTAAATGGGCAACAGGTGTTGGAATATGTGCGATTTCGGGCGGAACCTCTAGGAGATATCAGCCGGATCCAACAGCAACAGTACATTGTGAAATTGATTTTGGAAAAAGTTCTGACCCCGAGTCAACTCTATAAACTTCCTGAAATTATCACGATGTTGCGTCAAGATATTGTACACACAAATTTAAGTTTGCCGCAGATGTTGTCGCTTGGCTTAATTGCCACGCATGTTAAGCTGTCCGCAGTGCGTTACGCGACGCTACCGGGGCATCCGGTGGTGCGTACCGACCCGGTTCTAAAGGTTCCGTTGGATTATTGGGTGCTGGATCAGCGCCTGATGCACATGATGGTCGATGAGGTTGTCCTGGAGAAGCCTTTAACAGCCGCAGACCGCCAAAATGTCCACATTATTATTAAGGCAGGAACCGGTTCTATGCAGCCAGCCGATGAGGTTGCGGCGTGGCTTAAGGCCAAAGGATTTACCGTGTCGGCAATCGATTGGTCTAACCGTCATAATCATGTCCATAATGAAATTTTGGACTTTACCGGAGATAAGTATTTGGTTGCCAGGATTCAATCGGCATTAGGACCTGCCTCGGCCACGGAAATTACCGAGAGCCCCTATCATGATTACCCGGGATTAGACATGATTATCACGGTAGGGTCCGATTTGAAGTTGAACCCCCACATTCAACCCTAAGATTTCCGGTATTGGGAATCACCTCAGAGCATTTATTGCTGTGGTTTCGACCACACTGACGACGAGGTGATTCTGAATGGGCCACAGTGTTCGTAAACAATTGTGGGGAACGATTGCAGCTTTGGCAGTCTCAGTGACCGGGTGTGGTTTTAATGCCCATGCGGCAAAAAACGTGTCGAGTTCTTCATCTAGCAAGCTGCAAGTGATAGGTTTTTGGGCCAACGACGTGTCTACCGGGTTAACTGCCATCTATCAATATCCCCATGCTATTTCCCAGTTTTCGCCATTTTGGTATTCGGTCGACAGGTTGGGCGGCCTGACCAGTCACGTAAACTCCGCAATCTTATCGCAGGTGCAAAAAAAACATATCCCTATCGTTCCTTTGGTGAATGATGCAACCGGTACACAAGCTTTTTTGCCAGATCCACTCACCCGTATTCGAGCTGCTCGGGCAATAGCTGACATGGTGGGCAAAATGCATTTTCAGGGCGTTAATATTGATTTTGAGCCCCCGCATACCCATTTGAGCAGCGATTTAACGGCCTTTGCTATCGATCTAAGGGATTTTCTGCCGCGCACCGACGTCATTACAATGGATGTGGTGCCTCATTCTGGCGGTGCCTATGACTACAGCAAGCTCGCTCCTGAAGTCAACCAGTTTATCTTAATGAGTTATGATGAACACGCTGATGGATCTTTGGAAGGTCCGGTGGCTGCAATGCCTTGGGTGTCCAACATTGTGACTCGGATGTTAAGTTCGGTTCCTGCCTCCAAAATTATTTTGGGGATTCCAGTCTATGGCTACAGTTGGCCAGTGGGTAGCACCGTGGCGACTACCATTCCGTACAACGCGGTAACCCCGGTTATGAACAAAAACGCTAAGTGGAGTACTTTGTATCAAGAGACGTACGCGCGATACATAACGGCCAACGGACCTTCCAAAGATCCATCAGC
>JAMCTO010000251.1 GCA_023381095.1 Bacillota bacterium | reverse complement strand
TCGGCGACAAGCACATTTCACGAATCAAATTCCGCCCGTTGGGGCAGCACTGGCCCCAACCTAACCCGTTCCGTGACTGCTGAATCCATAGGATGATCGCCCCCCAAAATTCATATTTCGATGGGGGCAGGCGTGAGCCTGCCCTGATGGCCGTTTGCGGCGTAGCCGATCAGACATTCCGGTTTCGGCGTAGGGTGTGTGACCGACTGCCACATGGATGGCGGGATCGAGTGGGCCAGAAAGGCTGAACAGACGGGTTTTAATCATCTGGAGTGGTAAAAACTGGGGATCACTCAGGGCTAAACCGATCAAAGAGGTCATCATTGACTGTTTGAAAGGGGGCCGCAAGCATCTGTCAGAGGTTCCCTCTGCCGGATGGTTCAACCCATCGTCTGGTCATCCAACATGGGAACAATGCCAACAAGTTGCTCGCATATTGCGACCAAACTTCGTGGCCTATGAAAGCCCCAAAAGTCGCCAAGCCGCTTTGCAGGAGGAATTAAGGCGTTACACTGACGAGCAGTTCGAGTTACTCGACATTATCAGCAATAATCCGCGGATTCTGGTCAACGGGCTTGCAGGGACTGGGAAAACCTTAATGGCGATTGAAGTGGCGCGTCGCAGTGCTGCTAAGGGACAACACACTTTATTTTTGTGTTTCAATCGCGCCATTGCGCGATTCATTTACAATGAAACGGAACCTTTAAAGGCAACGGTGAGGGCAACCACGTTTCATGATTACGTGTTGAACTTGACCGACATCAATATCCCGGCACAGGTGAACAATGAGTTCTGGAGGACTGAGCTACCGATGAGGGCGTTAGATCGCTTGGTCGAAGACCCGGTCACCTACGACCAGATTGTAATAGACGAAGCCCCGGACCTCTTTTTTGAGAATTATTTGGAGGTTATGGATTTAAGCTTGGATGGGGGACTTAAATCCGGTACCTGGTCGATGTTCGGAGATTTCTACAATCAGGTACTGTATTCTCCGGACCAAATTGTCGATCTCAAGGCTTTCGAGAAGGAGTATAATTTTACTGCGTGTGCTTTTCTACGCAACTGCCGCAATACACCGTCTATTACCAAATTTGTTGATGACTTGGGATTGCCGGGTGGCCACTATGTAAGAACCTTGCGACCTGATAATGGGCTCGCGCCCGAAGTGATCGACGTTGACCAGGAAAATTCCGTCGCCGATTTGGTGGCAGTACTAGAGAGACTATACAGCCAGAATTACCGAGGCGACGAGATTGTGATTTTGTCGCCATACGTCGACGGATTGGCTACCCACCTTCCATCGATTTGGAACAGCCGCCTTACACCTCTTGAACTCTCCGTGCGTGGAAGGATTCGATTTTCCACGGTTTATGCGTTTAAAGGCCTGGAATCGCCTATCGTCATACTCACGGATTACACAGCGCGAAACGCGGGTCATTTGGCACTCCTATATACGGCAGCTACTCGGGCCCTTAGCCAGTTCATTGTGTTGCAGAGGTCCTAGCTGTTGAGGACCTCGTCAAGAAACTCCAAGGCGTCGAATACAGCACCCCTGCGAAGCTCGTGATGCATCCATTGGTTACTGTAGCTGCGTAGACATGCATAGCAGCTCGAGTTGGCATCGCATCCGCAAGCTCCCGCCACACGATCTTTGGCCTGCCGAATTACCTGCTTCAAAATATCCGGATCCACCAGTTGCGACACTAACCCAGCGCCCCCCGGCACATTGTCAAAGAGCAGGATACTGGGCGAGTCCACCTTATAGGCGAGTGCCTGAAGGTCGGTAATGGGAACGTCCAGTGCCGTAGCTGCACCTAATTGCAGTGCGTAAGCGATGCCCCACAAGTTGGCAAACGAGGTCAATGGGGGCGCCGTGAGGTCGAGGCGTAAGATGTACGTCGTGAATTGATGGGCCAGCGAGGTTGGCGAGCCATGGAATGCCGAACACGCAGCGCCGTAGGGGGTCTTGTGTTTATTGATTATCTTTGTATCAGCATACCCGCACTGGTTACAGACGTAAAATCCGTGGCCACGTTTCCCTTCGGACACTAACATGATTTTTCCCGGCCGTACATCATAAGCACTAACAACCGGTTCCACGGCGGGAAGGTGGAGCGTGGTTGTCCACGCAGACTCACTGTCAATTCCCACAAAAAAGGGTTTGCTTGCGAACACACGCTCAATACCCTCGTGCGGGTTTTTAGGTAGCTGACGATCGGTCGTGAACCCCCAGCGGGGAATTAAGTATGATCTAGGTCTTTCTCCTATGCTGCAGCACGGCGGATTCTGGAATTCATTGCCTTCTTCAGCCAAATCCCACGTGTTGTGGACGGCGCAGCGCCGGTAACGACCGGTGGGCCAGACTTTCTCGGGTCCAAATTTCAATGCCCTTGAGGTCCAAACTTTTTTGTTGGCGATGACTTCAGCCGAGGGAGCGTATTCTGCAATGGCCACAGACAAGTCTCGATTCAGAGAAACGTCTCGTGATCCGGCACCGTCCGACAGTATTTCTAAATCCACAACATCGACGGGGAATCCATATTTAGGAATGACGACATTGCGCGATAGGAAGCCAATAACGTCCTGCTTTTCTATTTGACTTGCTCGCCGTTTTGCCCAGTCGGCATCACGGTAATTGCCTTCATCCTTGAACTGCTTTTCGAGCTCTTTAGCAGTCTCCCAGTCTCGAACCATGGCAAACACCGCACGCGCAAGCGCACTATCGGGCTGTAAAAACACGTCGATCCAATGCGAAGCGGTGTCGCTGCTGCGAAGATTCTTGGGGATGATGGTTCCGAACATGTCCTCCCAATATCCGAGATTTTGATCGAGAAATTGGCGGAGAGCAGGAATAATGTCCGGATTGGCCATGTCGCCTCCGACGAAATCGAGCACGGTTCCAAAGCGTTCAGCTCTACCGTTTCGAAAGAAGTCGGAAAGAATCAGAGCGGCCCAGTGCCGCCAAACCAATTCGAGATTTTGCATGTTAATAACTGGGGGTTGAGTTTTACCACTAATCAT
>JAMCTO010000250.1 GCA_023381095.1 Bacillota bacterium | reverse complement strand
ACTTGGGAACGGTGATAGTGCTGGTGAAACCTCAGTTTGAGGCGGGGCCTGAGAACCTTGGCAAACATGGCGTGGTGCGCGATCCAGAAATTCATCGGATGGTATTGGCAAGGTTTTTGCAATCGACCCAGAATTTGGGATATGCTGTTCGAGGACTGATGCCCTCACCGATAAGGGGGCCTGAGGGGAATATTGAATTTCTGGCATATTTGTCGCTGGCTGGAGTACCGCAGGATATCATGATTGATGCGGTGGTTGAGGAGGCCTGGCAGGAGGAGTGGGAGTGAAGCAGGCATTGGTGTGGCCGAATCCGGAAAAAGACCAGGTGCGGGGGATAATTGGTCAAATGGCCCGATGGTTTAGCCAGCATCGGGTCATGATGCGAATCCCCAAGGATTTGGCTGACACCTTAGGTTTCTCCGAATATGCGCTGGACACCCAGGATTTGACGGCCGAAAGCATTGACTGGATTGTAGTATTGGGCGGAGATGGCACATTGTTGAGAGCCGCCAAGGATTTAGCTTTTTTGGAACGCCCGATTCTCGGTGTCAATTTGGGTCATTTGGGGTTTTTAACTGAGGTTGAGGTGCCGGATTTGCTTTTGGCCTTGTCTTCATTGCTTCAAGGAGAATACACCATGGATGAGCGTCATTTACTCTCAGCCAGTGTGTTGCGCGATGGGCAGCAATTAGCCCGATTTGACGCTATGAACGACGTGGTCGTGGCCAAGGGACCTTTTGCTCGGCTGATAAACCTGGAAACTTTTGTTGATGACGCCTATGTGACTACCTACCCCGCTGATGGGCTGATTGTTGCCACTCCCACCGGATCGACGGCGTATTCATTATCGGCTGGAGGCCCGATTTTGGCGCCCGATTTAAGCAATATGGTCATTACCCCCATCTGTCCCCATTCATTCTTTGACCGGTCCATCGTAATTGACGGCAGCCATCAAATTAAAATTCGAATTCGAACCATCCATCGTGATACATTGGTTACAATTGATGGACAAGAAGGACACCCATTGGAGGACGGGGACGAAGTTGTGGTGGAAACCAGTCCCATTACAATTCGGCTGATACGGCGCCCGGGTTGGAGCTTCTTTCATGTATTGCGCGGCTGGAGGAAAGGACATTAGAATGCATCAGGACAAGCGGTCTCGACAGGCATTGATTCAAGAGATTATTCGAGCCCATGCCGTAGAGACACAAGAGGAGTTGTCAGAGTTGCTATCGTTAAGGGGAATGCCGACGACGCAAGCAACAATTTCCCGCGATATCAAGGAACTCGGTTTGTTGAAAGTGCCTTACGAGGATCGTCATCGCTATGCATTGCCCGACTATTCGGCTTTAGCGGGTTCCCGAGATCGTTTAACCCGGCTGCTGCGGGAGGTGCTGGTAAGTTATGTCGTGAGTGAAAACTTGGTTGTGGTGAAGACCTTGCCAGCCGGAGCCAACGTGGTATCTGAAGCCATTGATGGATTAGACTGGCCTGAGGTGGCAGGAACACTGGCCGGGGAAAACACCGTGCTGGTGGTGGCGCGCAGCACCCAGGACGCACCGGTTTTAGCCCAACGTTTGGAGGACTTGCGGTAGCGGGGATAAGGCATTGGGGATCCAGTTGTGTGGACAAATGCCATCCTGAGAAAGGCGGGACTATGATTAAGGAACTGACGGTGGAGAATCTTGGGCTAATCCGCAGCGCAACGGTTGAATTTGGCCCGGGATTTAACACCATCACCGGAGAGTCTGGTGCAGGGAAATCCTTGTTGCTAAACGCCATCGGGTTTGTGTTCGGGGGGCGGATTTCGGATCCGGCAGGGCCATTTGACGATTTTGTGCGAGTGCGGACTTCGTTCGGAGTGGAAATGGGCCATCCTTTATGGCTGTTGCTGGAAGGCTATGGTATTGAGCCTGATGAGTGGTTAATCCTGCAGCGTGAACTGGGTCGGGATGGACGCAGCGTGTACCGGATACAGGGGCAAATCGTCCCCGCGCAAGCCGTGCGTCGGGTCGCGTTGCACTTAGTGGAGATTACCGCTCAACATCAATCACTCAAAGTAGCAGATCCTGACATCCTCTTGTCTTGGTTTGACCGCATTGGAAATTTAGAACAGCTAGCCCAAGAGGTAGCCCAAGCCTATCGCGAGTGGCGGAACGCAGAGGACACATTGGCAACCATTCAACGAAATGCCGGGAATTCCGAGGAATGGGACAGATTGCGCGCATTGGTAGACGAGATAGGCGGTGCACAAATCCAACCCCATGAAGATGAGAGTTTAAACGAGGAACTGGGAAGGCTACGGCAGGGCCAGCGCTTAGTAGAAGGATATCAAACGATTGACCGCTACCTCAATCAAGACGACACTGGCGTTATCCCCGGGATTGCTCATGTTATGCGGACGTTGGATGGTTTAATGCGAATGGACCCGCAATTGGAATCCTCGTCCCAGATGTTGGATCAAGTATCTGTTTTGCTCAGCGAAGTCCAATGGTCCCTCAGTGAATGGTATCAAAACTTAAATTTGGACCCAGCACATCTCGAAAAAATTGAACATCGGGCAGATCTCCTGGCCCGAATTAAAAGAAAATACGGACCACAGCTTAGTGATGTGCTGGAATTGTATAATGCTTCCGCCAAACGTTTAGCTGAAGTGGACAATATAAGCTGGGAGCTCAATCAATGGACGCAAATTGTGGAGGTACGATCCCAAGAATATCGGCAGTTAGCCCAGCAGTTGTCGCTTCAACGGCAAACCTTGGGCAAATCCGTGGGCAGTGAAGTGGAACAACTTTTAAGCCAGATGGAGATGCTGGGTGCGGTAGTCAATTTTGTGGTATCACCGGCATCGCCACGGGCAACCGGATTGGATATGGTTGAGTGCCAGTTTGCCGCAAATCCCGGCCAAGAGCGGCGGCCTTTGGCAAAAGTGGCGTCGGGCGGGGAGTTGTCCCGTGTAGCGCTGGCTATGGCGGTAGTGGAAGGCCGAGCCAGTACAGCAACGCTGGTGCTAGACGAATTGGACACAGGCCTTGGTGGTATCAGTGCGCAACGAGTGGGACAATTGCTGTCACGGCTAGGGCATACACGGCAAGTGGTTGCGGTGAGCCATCAACCGACGGTAGCGGCTCGTGCCAAAACACATATCAAAGTCTTCAAGGTGGTCAAGAACGCGATGGCAGAATCCTGTGTGACAAGTTTGGATAGAGCACGGCGGCCTGAGGAAGTAGCTCGCATGCTCAGCGGGGACCCAGACTCAGTTGCGTTGGAACATGCACGACAGTTGCTGGCGCAGGAGGTCGAGGGTGCATAGCGGATTGTCGCGATTATTAAATGATTCGAATCGGGTGCTTATTACTGCGGTTTTAGCAGTGGCCAGCGCCCAACTGCTGAAGTTTGTGATTTATGCGTGGTACAAAAAACGTCCTCGATTAGAACGATTAATCGGATCCGGAGGTATGCCATCCTCCCATTCCGCTATGGTCTCGGCGTTATCCACTGCCATGGGATTTCAAACTGGGTGGCAATCCCCGTTGTTCGCGGTAAGTTGCGTGTTGGGATTTATCGTGCTGTATGACGCGATAGGGGTGCGGCGCACTGTCGGTCTGCAGTCAAAATATCTTAACCGAATGAGTGATAGCGACGAATTTCCGGAGTTTGTCGGACACACCCCGGTAGAGGTACTAATGGGCGCTCTGTGGGGTGTCTTTATAGGGATACTTCTCTACCGCATATAAAAGAGGATGCGATGAAACTTCTAATTGCCAGTTTGCCGATTGGCACCGGCCACGATATTGCTGCTCAGGCGATGGCCGAAGCTGCTTACTTAGATGGGTGGCAAGTCGAGTTTTCTCATCATTTAGTGGCGGCAGCCCGGGTAGAAACGTCGCTGTACTTTTTTGGCTTGCACTACTTTGGATCAAGTTACGGCCGATTGTTTCGTTGGTCAGACCGCACCACCTTCAACTGGCGCCAGCATAGAACGCATTGGCGGCAAATTGGTCGCCGGGTATTGCCCGACGTTTTTGCCGAGTACCGTCCAGATGTTGTAATAGCCACTCACCCGTTCGCGCTGAACGCATGGGGAGCGGTTCGAGAAACGCATCCAACTTTACGGGTGGTCGGGGTGCTGACGGACCTTTCAGTACACCGGTTTTGGTATGAGCCAATGGCGGATGCCTACACGGTATGGCTTCCGGAACAAGTGGGGGACTTAAATCAATTCGGAGTGGCATCAGACCGTGTGTTTATGACGGGGATACCGATTCGCGCCTCATTTCAGGAAACGGTTCCTCCATTGCCGATTTATGATCCGGGGCCGATCATCTTGCTGGGCGGTGGCTTGGGGATGGGCCCATATACCAGGATTCTACGACAATTGGCCACATTGGGTTGGCCGATAGTGGCCGTATGTGGCCACAATGAAAAGCTTCGCTGGAAGCTCTCGGAATATCGTTGGCCGGAAACTGTGACGATTGCTGGGTATGTCGAAAATATGCCGATATTTTTGCGTCATGCCCAATTGGTAGTGGGAAAGCCCGGTGGGGTGACCGCAGCCGAAGTTGCTCAGTCACAAGTGCCCTGGATTGTGACCCACTGGATTCCCGGGCAAGAAGAAATAAATCGCGATCGTTTGTTAAAACATCATTTGGCCGTACGCGGCGATACGGAGCTTACGGATAAGGTGCACGATTTGTTAAAAAATGATGCACCTATGCGCAAATTAATGCTCGCGGCGCAAGAAAAGTGGGCTCGACCCACGGCGGCCCGGGACATCATACGTCATCTCAAGATATTATGATAAATCTACGCTGTCGCTTCCTGCGGTAACCTTGGTAATTTCACAAAAGATTTGGCACTGCGCCCAAGGCACCAATATTTTATTCGTTGGCGCCTTGGGTTGTTGTGTTTGCATTCCCACTGTTGACAGACACTGACTCTGATTCCGGGCATGAATCGGGATCGGCTTCGGGATGTTATAGGTATCAGGACAAGAGATTGGAGGTGATCCGCGAGTGAGACCAAAAGCTAAAAACCGTGTGAATGCCCGGAGGTGGAATCCTAAAAAAATTATCGGTGTCGCAGGCGCGATTATGCTTATTTCCGCCGGCTTTTCTCCTCCATTGGAACGGATCGCTGTCTGGCCAAGCCATCTTATGATACCCCAAGGAGAGCCGTTGAGTCTGCCCTGGAGCGGTTATCTTCCGGTACAGGTAACACCTATAGGTCGGATGCAAATTCAGGAATCCAAGGGTTTGAACCAAGTGACATTGGTAGCGACTAAACCAGGGCATTATGATGTGAGATTTTCATTCTTGGGCAAGTTTTGGTATCGCACCATTCCGGTTGACGTGACGGCTGCGCCGCCATCGTTGGTGCCAGGTGGGGAATCGCTTGGGGTGGTGGCTCACACCCGGGGGCTGGTGGTCACTGCGGTACAGCCGATACGGCAGGGGCATCAATGGATAGATCCGGCTCAGGAAGCGGGAATTGAGCGAGGGGACATAATTACCCGGATCAATCAGGAGCCAGCCCTCACGGACCAGCAATTGCAAAATGCAGTACGGGCGGCAGGCAGCACTGGGAAGCCTTTGGAGTTGGCGGTTGAAGGGGCTCGAACCATGCACCGAAGATGGCTGCATCCGGTATGGGTGCCGCAGATTCGTCGTTGGGAAGTGGGAGTTGTAGTCGAGGACGGTGCCAATGGCGTAGGGACTCTTACCTTTTACAATCCGAAAACCCACCAATATGCAGCTTTAGGGCATAGCATTACCGATGGATTAACCCGCCATCCGGTGGCAATACGTTCCGGTTATGTGATGGGAGCGGATATTGTGGGTGTCATTGCAGGTTCTGGAACCATCCCGGGTCAAAAGATTGGGGTATTGGCCGGTGGACGCAATGTGGCCGGCAATGTGATGCATAACGGGCGATTCGGTATCGTAGGCCGTTTGGCGCACAATCCAGTTTGGGGCCCCCAGCGTGCAATTCCATTGGCATTGCCGGATCAAGTACAGCCAGGGGCGGCTCAAATTGTTACCGTTGTCAGAGGTCAACGCCCAGAGGTATTTCAAGTTCGAATATTGCGCACATATCCCCAGTGGCAACCTAATACCAAAGGATTGTTGTTTCAGGTTACCGATCCCAGGCTATTGCGGGCAGCCGGTGGTGTGGTGCAGGGGATGAGTGGCAGTCCCATTATTGAAAATGGCCATCTTGTGGGTGCGGTAACCCACGTTCTGCTAAGTCGTCCCGCGTTAGGATTTGGTTGTTATGCCTACTGGATGGCTCACCAACCAGCGTATAGCAAAGATCAGAACGGATCTCTGAAAAATGTATGAAAATCTTGGGTGATCGGTGTGGTGGGCAGGAATTTTGGCGTCGGATAGAGAATTCGTTCGTCAAGATTCTTGCTCGTTTCATGGTATCCGAGGAGGGATCCTCACGTGAATCATTACTGGCTGTGGTTTCTGATATGGATATTTTTGTCCGTGTGGCTAGCGGTGACGTGGGCCCTCTTTGGTTATGGCCGTGAATTGTGGAATCGGACTCAACACCTAATGGAACATACCTATTACTTGCAACAAATCCTAATAATGTCGAAACAGGTAGAAAAAAGCGACATTTTAAATGATGACATCTCTTCGCAAGAGGAAGGAGATTAGGCAGAATCGTAGAAGGAGTTAAAGGGCAATCAGTGTAAATTCTGACCGCAGGGGGCACTCACATGGCAATTAAAGTTTTAATCGCTGACGATAATCGCGAATTTTGCGAGCTGTTGAACGAAACCATCCAAAATGATGAGGGGTTGGAAGTGGCAGGTATAGCCAACCATGGCGTAGAGGTGCTCGATTTTCTTTCTCGGCAAGTGGTGGATGTAGTAGTTCTGGACATTATTATGCCTCATTTGGATGGAATTGGAGTATTGGAACGGTTGCGGCAAATGGAACTGGCCCGCACTCCTAAGGTCATTGTATTGACAGCATTTGGACAGGAAACCATGACCCAAAAAGCTTTGGAATTGGGCGCCGATTATTACATTTTGAAGCCGTTTAATCTAAAAGTATTGGCGGAAAGAGTCAAGCAGCTTGGGGGAGAACCTTCACCGCAGCCTAAACCAGTTGTACCGGCGACTGGGAAGCTTCAAGTGGTGCCGATAAAGCACTTGGATGTGGAAGTCACCAATATTATTCATGAAATTGGTATTCCGGCCCACATCAAAGGCTACCTCTACTTGCGAGAGGCAATCTTGATGGTAGTCAACCGTGTGGATTTGTTAAGCGGAGTCACCAAAGAGCTGTACCCAGCTATCGCTGTTAAATTTAAGACCACACCTAGCCGAGTCGAGCGTGCGATTCGTCATGCTATCGAAGTGGCATGGGCTCGCGGTAACGTGGATGTGATCAATGGAATATTCGGCCATACGGTGAATCGAGATCGCGGCAAACCCACCAACAGCGAGTTTATTGCAATGGTGGCTGACAAATTACGTATGCAAATCAAGGCTAGTTAATCGCTACATAAAGTTATGACAAAGGGGGCTCCTTCCCGGGAGCCTCTTTTAGTTTTCCTGTGCCAAGGCATACTAATATTGTGTCAGGCAAGAGGTTTACCTTGGGGGGCAATTGTGCGATTATGATGAGCGGTAAGGGTGCTACCTAACCCCCAACAGCGAACGAAAGGGAGTGGAGCTCGCGTCAGCGAGAAGTTCATGAACATATTCGAATCGATGGAGAAGTTTGGCCATGAAGAATTAGTGTTCTGGTACGATAAAACCACAGGATTGAAGGCGATTGTGGCAATACACGACACCACACTGGGGCCTGCCTTGGGTGGATGCCGGATGTGGCCCTACGATGACGAAAAAGAGGCCATAGTGGATGTTCTGCGTTTGTCTCGCGGCATGACATACAAAAATGCCGCCATGGGACTGGACCTAGGCGGCGGAAAGTCCATCATTTGGGCTGACAGCCGCAAAGATAAATCGGAAGCCCTGTTTCGCAGTTTTGGTCGGTTGATTCAGAGTTTGGGCGGACGATATATTACGGCGGAGGACGTCGGCACCAATGCCGACGACATGGCGACTGTATCACGGGAAACCGAGTTTGTGGGCGGACTTAAAGAAACCAGTGGGGATCCTTCACCCGCGACGGCGCTTGGGGTTTTAGAGGGGATGAAAGCAGCGGCTCGTATGGTTTGGGAAACCGATGATTTGCACGGGAAAACTGTAGCGATTCAAGGCATGGGCCATGTAGGAACGTTGCTGGCAAAAGCCCTCAAAGATGAAGGCGCCAATTTGATCGTCACCGATATTCATCCTGAGGAAGGCAAGCAAACCGCTGATGAACTAGGGGCCACTTGGGCAGAACCCGACCAAATTTATGGAGTGGCGGCCGACATCTTTGCCCCATGCGCTTTGGGTGCCATTTTAAATGACGATACCATTCCTCAGTTGCGCTGCAAAGTCATCGCAGGTTCGGCGAATAATCAGTTAAAAGAACCGCGCCATGGATTAGACTTGATGAGAAAGAAAATCGTATACGTCCCAGATTATGTGATTAACGGAGGCGGTGTGGTCAATGTGGCCGACGAATTGCATCGTGATGGCTATCATCCCGAGCGCGCCTATGCCAGAGTGAGACAAATTGGCACCCAGGTCGGGGAAATTCTTAGGCGAGCAGATACAGAACGGATTCCCACCCAAGAAGCGGCTGACCGCATTGCCGAATCACGCATTCATGTGCTAGGCAGGGTTCAGGCTACTTACGTGCCAGAATAACCGACCAATAAAGAGGAATTTGTCAAAAGGGTATCGAATAGGATGTCGATGCCCTTTTTTGTTATGGATATTGCCAAGTTGAAGGAGTCTTGCGATGCCAGGCGACATGGAGCAAATTCCGGTAACCGATATTGAAGCGTTAATACGCCGCATCCCGACGGTTATTCGCTGTCATGT
>JAMCTO010000249.1 GCA_023381095.1 Bacillota bacterium | reverse complement strand
TCATCATTGGCGTCACCTATCGTCAAGTGGCTGGTCCCTTGCGCTCGCGCTTTGACAACGCGTCCGCGGTGCCCGCTAGGCGTCAGTGGGCCATGTATTGCAGTCTTTTCACTCTGTGTCTTGCGGTTGGCACCCCGCTGCCAATTTTAGCGGATCAATTCTTGTTAACTGCCCACATGATCCAGTTCGTGTTGCTAGCCATGGTGCTTCCTCCGCTGTTTCTCATTGGGCTTCCCGACTGGTTGGTTGAGTCAGTGCTGAAATTATCGTATCTTAAATCGGTAATAAAATTTTTGACAAAACCCGGTGTTGCCCTAATCATGTTTACGGTGGTATTTTCCATTTTTCAGCTGCCGAACTTGTTGGAGACCACACTAAAATATAACGGGCTGTATATTGTGGATGAGTACCTTATGATGCTGGCGTCTATCTTCTTGTGGTGGCCCGTGTGTACAGTCCATCAAAAAGTACCCCTGGAATTAGGCGTTCATTGACGTGAATCTATCTCTTTGCCATGAGCCTACCAACGCTGTTGACGTTCGCATTCATTACGTTGGCGGATCGTGCGTTTTACTCCACCTATATTGTAGGTTCCCACGCTTTGGGGATATCTGCTGTGACGGATCCGCAAGTAGGCGGTACGGATATGAAAGTATCAACCATGGTCATATTATTAGTCGCATTTATCAAGGAGTTTTACCTTTGGGTGCAAGCGGAGCGAGCATAGGAAGCTGCCTTTTCGATACCGAATAAACAGGCTCGCAATCCAAATTACCGGCCGCCGCATCTCACCGTGGTCAAAGGCAACAAGTACGATTAAAAAGCGAAGTCGGGAGTCAGGACGATGAATCCGGAATTATTGGTCTGGGCCATGGGTGTCGGACTCTTGCAGGGCTTTTTGCACTGCTCCGGGATGTGTGGCCCTTTTGTATTAGCGTTTAGCTTATCGTTTCGCAAGGACTCCGATGGAAACCTTGTCAAAGCGTCGACCGGGCAGTTGCTCCGCTTGCACCTGTCCCATAACTTGGGGAGAATTTTGACGTTCACCGTGCTCGGAGGATTTTTCGGGGCATTGGGCTCGTTTGTCAACACAGCTTCCGACGCCACCGGAATCCAAGCTGTGGCAGGAATTGTGGGAGGTACCATGATGGTGCTGTGGGCTATTGATGAAGCAAGAACGGGACATGGCGCCGGGTTTATGGAACGTTGGTCATTAATGCGCATCGGACCGTTTCGTAACCTGTTCCGGCGCATAATGGCCAAAAAAACCCCGGGAGCCGCCTTTGCTGCAGGAATTCTTTTAGGATTTCATCCGTGCGGCTTGATTTTTGCCATGCTGGTGTCCGCTGCGGCCGCGGGTTCGGCTGTTCATGGATCTCTGATTCTGTTGGCATTCGGCATCGGCACCGTTCCCTCCCTGCTGAGCGTCGCCGCCCTAGGGTGGTTTGGCGGATCACGTCTCAAAGGGCGTAAATTTTCCTATTTAGCGGCCACCCTCATCGCCTTCAGCGGCGTGGTTTTCATGTTGCGAGGCATGGCGGTCAATGGCTGGATTCCGGATGTGAGCCCATGGCTGTTTTAACATGCTATTTATGCGAACAACCCGTTGTTACCCCGGTTCCCGGGGATGATCACATCTTTTGTTGTCATGGATGCCGTGAATTGTGGCGTATCTTAGGCGATGAAGAAATTGCTGAGTTGAAAAGCCGCCCTGGACTTAATTGGCGGAATTTAAGAAACAGCCTCTCCCCCGAATCTCCTAAACTATCTATGACTGCGGATCCACGCACAGTGACCCTAGACATCGACGGCATGTGGTGTGCTTCCTGTTCCATATTGGTGGAGCATGTGTTAACACAATTGCCGGGTGTCGTAGCGGCTCAAATTGATTTTGCCACCAGTACCGCCCAGGTTGCCGTCGACGCCGCAACAACCACGCCGGCAGAATTAACTCAAACCATTACCGACCTGGGTTATGGCGCCAAAGAACATAACGTCGAGGATATCGACGGGACAGACCGCGACCTTTCCCTATTAAGACGCTTTGGTGTTAGTGCCGTCTTAGCTATCTTTGTCATGATGTTTAGCGTGCCGGTGTGGTCCGGATATCTTCCCCATTTGCCTGGCGGCTTAAAAGATGTCCTGGCCTATGGATTATGGGCGTTGGCGACCCCGGTGGTATTTTGGGGAGGATGGCCATTTCTTCGTGGCGCTTGGTCTTCCCTACGCCATGGAGTACCTACCATGGACCTGCTCATTGCAATCGGCGCCTTATCTGCCTATGGCTATAGTGCCTACACCGCTGTCTTCGGTGGCCGTTATCTTTACTTCGATACTTCAACCATGTTGATTTCATTCTTGCTGCTCAGCCGCAATTTGGAAGTCGGCACCCGCAACCGGGCGGCTGGGGTAGTGCGCATGCTGTCGCAATTGAGTGTTAAAGAGGCTACCATTTGGGAAGACGGACGAGAGCGTAAAATACCGGCCGAACAATTGATGATAGGCCAAAATGTGGTGATACGACCGGGAAAACGCATACCAGTCGACGGCATCATCGTAGCCGGCGATTCCAGTCTCGACGAGTCATTTTTGACTGGTGAATCATTGCCCGCCGATAAAGGGGCGGGGGATATGGTGTATGCGGGAACCATCAACCATTCTGGCCGAATCGTCGTGGAAATCCGTCGCGTCGCCGCGGATACTATACTTGCGCAAACCGCGAGGTTTGTGCGCGCCGCCCAAGGGGCTCAAGGACAATGGCGTCGGCTAGCCGACAGGGTTTTAAGAATTTTTGTTCCTTTTGTCT
>JAMCTO010000248.1:4566-8247 GCA_023381095.1 Bacillota bacterium | reverse complement strand
GTATGTTAAGAAATTGAGGATTAACACTTCACGCACCTAAGCGCGAAGATGTTTACGAGGTTATCGCCGCATTATTGCTAGCATGAGACCGTTCGATTTCGTGGTTCTGTTATTGCGACATATAGTGGCCCATGACCACGATATTCGTCTCTGCCATCGTCCAGGATTGCCTAACCCCGTGTTTGGCCAAGCACGCATGGCTCATAACGCTAGCAGCCAAACTGTTGGATTGGTCGGTTATGGACGAATTGGCCAACGTCTTCGACAATTGCTGGAGACAGTGGGATTCCGTGTAGCCTATACTCGAGCCCATGGGCCACTGCCCAAGCACCCTGGATTCCACACATTAGACCAATTAATATCACTGTCGGATATTATCGTGTTGGCAGTGCCGCTCATGCCTTCAACTCATCACCTAGTCAACAGGCAACTTCTTTCCCTAGGTAAACCCACAGCCGTTCTGATTAATGTTAGCCGCGGAGCCGTAGTGGATGAACAGTCTCTAGTAAAAGCACTCCAGTGCGGAACACTTGCCGGAGCTGCCTTGGATGTGTTCGAATTCGAACCCGTGATTAGCGACGCCTTAATTGCAATGCCGCAGGTGATATTATCTCCCCACGTGGGCACTTTTACAGAAGAAACCCGGGTTCAGATGACGCATGATGCGGTATCGAATATTCTTGAAGGACTTGCCGGACGTGCCCAAAACGCCCGTAATGCCGACTCTTGGTCACGAAAACCAAAATAAAACCTAGGCATTAGGAAGGTCTTTCCGGATGGTGTCTGGGCAACTACTCTTGTATGGCTTCCGCTTCCGGTTCACACTCGGATACTACTATGACTTGCTGACCATGGCGTTTGACTATACGTGATACGCGGGGGGACTCAACAGCGCTTGAAACTAATATGCGTTCCATAGCGGTTTCATCACAGCGAAACAATTTGCTGCAGTGGACGCAATCCAAGTAATATTTCGTAGGAACAGAATCTCGCGCGATGGGAGCAAACCCGCACCGGGAAAAAAACTCGATTTGAGTGGTAAAACTAATGACTTTATGATAGCCCCTCTCCTCTGCGAGATTTATCGCATATTGCACCAAGAGCTGCCCAATTCCCTGCCCTTGGTATCCTTTGGCTACGGTCAACGTTCGTACTTCAGCCACATTATGGTCCAACCGGTGAAGGGCCACCACTCCGGCCAATTGGCCCTCCACGTCGGCCACCAGTAATGAAGGCAATGAGCGATACAAGGATTCTACTGTACGAGGCAGCAATGTTCCGTCGTTAACGTATTCTTGAATCAAATTATGAATGACGGGCACATCCGATTCAGTAGCTAAGCGTACGATCACAATATTGCCTCCTTCAAATCGTATAAATACTAATCCATGGAGCATATTTATGCAATAACTTGTTGATGTATTTCAAAAAGAGAGTGAAGCCAGCACACAGTGGGTTCCGGCGCTTAATGGCTTGCATACAGCCCCACAAGAAGAGGGTCATGCAGACACACAATGACGAAAGGTTTAGTTGATGCCTGGTTTTCTGCGACGCAGTGAATTGACGCCAACACCTTACGGCCGACTCGCGACCGTCAGCCCCTAACGGATAACGCGCAGACGATCCAACGGGCTTTAACCCACAGTAGGGAAATCCCAAATTTGCAGGATTTCCCGGCTGAACGATTCGGTGGTCGGCGACCTGACAAGCACCTTAACCCTGTTAGAGGATTTGTTCCCCAAAGGAAACCTTCCAAAATGCGGATTCAATAGCCCTGCCTCAACCGTCAGGGATAGAGAGCAGCCAAGTTTATTCCTGCTTTTGACTCTTCTTGTGGCGATAAGACATAGCTAAAGTGGCCATCAGTCCGATCAGGGCAAAAGGCAGAACGACCGCCAATTCAATTTGGCTGGCGTGATGCGAGGACAATGCCAGTCCCATCAATACAGGAACCAATACAGCGGAGAGAAAACCTGCGGTGTTCACTACCCCAGATGCTAGCCCTACGGCATGACTCGGATATCTCTCGCGCACCGCGGCAAAAGTTAGTACACTAGCGCCATTAGCCATTCCCAGCACTGAAAAAACTAGGCCAAGGACAACCAGTGGCAAATGCGATGGCCACACCACAATAGTGGCCCACCCTGTTAGGTTCACTGCGGCAATAACCTGATACGGTCTCGCTACTCTGAAGCGATCTGCCAATATGCCTGCAACAGGACCCCCAACCAAAGAGCCTAGTAATCCAAAACCCAAAAATGTACCAGCGGCTACTTCGGAAAAATGATAGTTCTGTCTTAGATAAGGTACAGCCAACAAACTGACGAACCCCAGAAAAGGCCCCATAAGACCAAAGTGCGCCAAGGACACCATCACGATACGCCTTCCAGAACCTAATACGTCCCGCCACGGTACATTAGCCGACTGAGCTTTCCAGTCTGGGTGGGCCGGTGTAAGGCGGTTAAATATTACCCCACTAACCCCAGCCAAACTAATTAGAATACTGCCCATTACCACGAATGGAATACGCCACCCTACCGCATCAATCCACACTGCCAGCGGCACCGTCGCAACCAATGCGCCCACATTACCAGCCATGGCGGTAATTCCTAAAACTCGGCCAAAAACACCATAGCTAAACCATCGTGCTAACACGGTAACGATGTTGAGCCAGATTAAGGCATCACCCAATCCTACGACGACCCGTGATGCCACTACCATAACACAAAGAGCCTAGTAATCCAAAGCTATGACTTACTGCAAAAAGCAATGTACCAACACCGTCGGCCACCGTACCTAAAACCAATAAGCGTTCGGGTCGAAAACGAGTCCCGCCTATAGCCACAGGAATTTGTAGCACCGCATACACTAAATACTGTGCCATCGTCATTAACGACAAAGTGGCCGGTGAAATATGGAACAAGACGAGAAGTTCCGGCGTCACCAGCCCAGGGGCGGTTCGCTCCATAAAAATCAGTCCATAGATGGCCGCTAGGGTAGACAGAATAATTGCAGCGTGCGATTTCGACCGTTCCATAGTACAAGCATATCCTACTCACGCCACAATGCACTAAATGACAAAAGATTCATATGGCATACACATATCTGATTCCAAGCGCAATAGGTCAACGCCCCCAGCCTAAAGGCCGGAGCTTGCGACTCCCCGGAAGTGCGGGCGGCAGCCGTAGCTTTTAAGCCGTGTCCTTCCTTAGGATGGGGTCGCATCGTGGGGTGGTTGACAACACCCTCACGGTCGCGGGCTGGCCGCGATCGCACCTGTCACCCGGTACTCAATTTCCTGACGGTGCAGGTTCATGGCGCCAATCCGATCATCGTTGGATCGGTAGTGGCATCGCCGGCACTCGAAGCGGTGCCGGCGCTTATCGCGAGTGCCGCGGGCCACGTGCCCACATCAGGGACAGGTGTGCGAGGGATAGCGTGGATCCACCGCCACTGTGCGCTTGCTGCAAGGCCGCCTTATATTCGATCATCTGACGGAGCTGATAAAACGCCCCCGACACGGACGTATACCGATCCCGTCGCCGAACTCGCTCCGTGGCTTCCCGAATCCCCGTCAGATCCTCCAGCACGAACAGCGTTTGCGCTCCATACCGGTCCCGGAGTGCCTTGCACACCTGATGGTTCACATCGGTCATCCAAGGGTTTTCTCGTTGACCCAAG
>JAMCTO010000248.1:0-4457 GCA_023381095.1 Bacillota bacterium | reverse complement strand
GGGAAAAAGGTCGTCTGCCCCTGGGAATCGTAGGCCGTCACCAAGAAATTGATCCCGAAGTCGAGTCCGACCCCCTGACGAATCTCCGCCAGATCCATCTCGGACACGTCTTTCGTCATCGGCACATGGAGAAACCAGCGACCCCGGCGGTGCACCAGATGCGCCGTGTCAAACCGTTCCATTCCCCGCATCGCAAAGGGCACCTGCACCCGAGCCCAGGGATGGCCATTTGCCAACACACTCTTGTAGCGGGCAATCACCGTCTTGATGACCGATTGCGCCATCTGGGAACACAAGCCTAACTGCGCACAAGAGTCGATAGGTTTCCTTGTGCAGAACAGCTTGCGGGAGGCCGTGTGTGGTATCGTCGACCTCAGAGACCGCGTTGCATCCTTGCCGATAGGCCTCGACGGTTTGCCGAAGCAACTCTTCCTGCTCCGGCGTCGGATATCATTAGAGTTTCACCGTCAACGTGAGGTCCATCGCGTCAGCCTCTTGAGATTCACTACAAATGTCATATCACAGTATTAGTGAATGCACCACGTTACCGGGAGATTTCTCGTGTGTCGCGGCTCCTCCCCGGCCTGAACGCCGAGGTGTCCGGTGGAAATTTGATGAATTTGGACACACTGCAACTTAGGTCGCGCATTTGAGTACGCGTCGGGGAAGCCGACCAACAGTAGAGTTCCATTGGATGACCTTGGTGGTAATTTTACTTTGCAGGGTCTCTTATGTAAGAAGTATGATAGTCGCCCGAACAATGGCTATGCGTAGGACCGGTTCCAAATCATCTCTGATAACCGTTTTAGCCACTCCCAACGTAGCGTATTTAACAGGCCTAGGTTATAGAAACTAAAACGTGTGATTCCAAGGTCCAATGCCACGCCCAAACGTTGTTCAGCGGCCGACAGAGTGGGCACCGTATTAGCAACTAGTGTCTGTCCCACAATGATGCGGTCGACGCTCCAACCCATTTCTAACAGCCACTGGATATCATCCTGGATCTGAACTGGCTTTCCATAACCCAAGGAGATAATGTCACCATGAAGTGTAGGACGAGTAGGAATACCTTCCAGCCATGATAGGCGTGTAGATTTGCCAAAGGAGTGGGCAATCACTGCCATCTCCATCGCATGCTGGGTCAGAAACGCCTGATTTACGATGCTTTCCACGATTTGACTTCGTCGTTGGATAAACTGCGCCAATTGTTGACGTTCACCCAAATACTGTGCCATATCGTCCCCAGCACTCTCAGAATGAATCAACCGCTCAATGTCCTGTTGTACTTTTCGCCGAAATCCGGACCAATCCATATCTTGTTGAAATCTAGCCTCGCACGACGGGCAAAAACATATGGATAATAGCAAATTCAGTAACGGCGTGATAATCACACCAGAAATTTCATGATGGCCGCCGTGAAAAACAGGGGTATAGCCTACGGCCTCCAAATCCAACGCGCTGAAGAAACCAAGGTCACCAAGTTGTTCGATCAATTGATAAATAGCCCCTTGATTGGCCACCGGGCATGCGCTATGCGCTATAGGTTGATCCCACACATTAACAACCGGATCGAGTCCATGTTGATCGTGCCCAACGATGGTCCAGCCCCTTAAACTAATTCCCGCATTAGATAGCGCGCTCCCCAATTCACGATACAGCGCCATAGGCGTTACTTTTATTGTGCCTTGGCCCCAGGACGAGTTGCGAAAATCAAACAAGGGTCCTGACGGCGAGGTGATCAACTGGGGGTCCCCGCCCGCAAGCGATAATATCTGGCCACTATGATAAGTCGTCGCAACACTCAGAGAGGAAATATTGGTTTCTACTAAGCTTTCGACGACCCTTTCAATACCTATCCTGGCAATATCCCATGGATATGCCCACAAACTTATTGATGGCACTTTTTAGGCTCCTAGATTCACTAGATTTTGGGCATAATCAGTTCGTGAAGCACTTGATTATATATTTATTCATTTAGCGTGTAAATGCAAAATTTTTGCCTGACGTCGACCGCCGTATATCCTCATCACTTAAGCTTAGGGGTTTTAAGATGCGTTTGATAAGGTGATGGTCCGAAACCTTTTTAGCGCTTTCATTAACTATGACTCTTGAACATCACGATTAAAACGTGCATGCTTACCTAGATTGAAGTAGCATGTTGCTTTTGTTAGGAGGATTGCCCGTGCCGATTAAAATTCCTGAACATTTACCTGCAAAAGAAATCTTAGAAAGCGAAAATGTCTTTGTAATGGGTGAAGACCGTGCCTTTCATCAAGATATACGTTCCCTCAAAATTGTGATTCTCAACCTTATGCCAATAAAGGAAACTACTGAAACCCAATTGCTGCGGCTACTCAGTAATTCTCCGTTACAAGTTGACATATGCCTTTTGCGGGTTGCGACACACGAATCCAAAAATACGTCTCAAGAGCATTTAACCACGTTTTATCAAACATTTAACCAAATAGCCCACCAATATTTTGACGGGATGATCATTACCGGCGCACCTATTGAGCAGCTTGAATTTGAAGAAGTCCGTTACTGGCAGGAGTTGCAACGCATCCTTGAGTGGAAGCTCGTCCATGTCACCTCTACGTTGCACATTTGTTGGGGGGCTCAGGCCGCATTGTACCATCACTATGGTATTCCCAAGCATGCCTTGTCACAAAAAATGTTTGGCGTCTTTCCTCACTATCTCCTAAAAAGCACTCCGCTGGTTCGGGGTTTCGATGAGGAATTTTTCGCGCCACACTCACGGCATACCGAAATTCACCGTGAAGACATTGAAAAAATCCCGGACCTTGAAATTATTTCGCAATCCCCAGAAGCTGGCGTCTATCTCGTTGCTTCCCGTAATGGCCGACAAATTTTTGTTACCGGGCACTCCGAATACGACTGGGACACGCTTAAGCAGGAATATGACAGGGACAAAGAGCGCGGGCTAGATATTTCCCTCCCTCGAAATTATTTTCCCCACGACGATCCCGCCGAGCGCCCACGACAGAATTGGAGAGCGCATGCGAACCTTTTGTTCACTAATTGGCTCAACTACTGCGTCTACCAGGAAACACCCTACGAGTGGAACCGAAATGCGTAATACGCGGCGGAACGTGGATGTGGATGGGATGCTGCCTTGACATCACCCGACCCTAGCATGATAATGACGGCAATCCTACCGAGGAGGTAGCAATTTGACCCGAATTGCACTAGCTCAAATGGTTGTGCAAGCATCGCCCAGAGAAAACTTGCACTTAGCCCAACAATATTTTGACCAAGCAGCAGCGAATAAGGCCTCTTTCATCTTATTCCCAGAAACGTTTATGGCCCTATCACCGCCCACGATGCCTAATCGCCACCGCTCGGACCTGGCCGAACCCCTCACCGGACCTTTTGTGAGCCAGATGAAGGATTGGGCGCGGCAACATCACATCTGGGCCGCGTTTGGTGTCTTTGAGCGCCCTTCCCAACCCGACCCGCAGTTTCGCGTTTTTAACACAGTGGTGGTCATCGACGACCGCGGTGAAGTTGCGGGATCCTACCGTAAGACCCACTTGTATGACGCCTTTGGCGTGCAAGAATCCGCCATGTTTTTAGCAGGCGAGCAGCTCTGGGCACCACTGGACACGCCTTTCGGACGACTAGGGCTCATGGTGTGCTACGAGTTGCGGTTCCCAGAAATCGCCCGGTTCCAAGTCCTCCATGGCAGTGAAATACTTATCGTACCTTCTGCTTGGTATGGCGGTGCGCTTAAAGAGTTTCACTGGCAACTTTTGGTTCAGGCTCGGGCTCTGGAAAATACCCTGTACATCGTGGGCTGCAATCAGGCCGAGAACGGTTTTATCGGCCGCAGCCTGGTTTGTGATCCCCTCGGGCTAACCATTGCCCAGGGTTCAGAATCCGCCTGTTTCCTAACCGCGGACCTAGATTTAGACCGCATCCCCAGTGCCAGACACCGACTCCCGTGTGTCAACCAAAGACGCCCTTCACTTTACCGCGCCTAGTGACAGAAAATATGCTACCGTGCAATCCACTCCCGTTTTAGCAGCTAATCGCCTCTTCCTGCGAGGGATATCCTTGATAGTCGCCCAATGATGCGACCACACAAGCGTCCAACAACATGCCCAGTTCCATCGCCCGATCCCACGGCCATCCCCATAAGCGGCCCGCAATCACCCCGGCAGAAAACCCATCTCCCGCCCCTACCGGATCCACCACCCGTGCCGGAAACACTGGAAAGTGTTCCACACCGTGGCCCTGGTCCAACCACGCTCCCTGCCCGCCCTCGATCCCAATGACCACCTGCTGACTCGACATCCCCGCCGCCGTCCGCACGTCAGCAGCCTCACATGCCCATAAGGCGCGAAATTCTTCTCCGGAACCGATGAGCACGCCGGTTGTGGAAATAAAAGGGCGGAGGCATTCGCGCCAGTCGCCATTCAGTCCCAATTTGTATCGAA
>JAMCTO010000247.1:582-6234 GCA_023381095.1 Bacillota bacterium | reverse complement strand
CACCTTTGGGCGATGGCGGTTACTTTGTCGGCGGATTGCTTGTCGGGGGGTTGATTGCCATATTTGGCGCTCGGTGGGCCATCGATATTATTGGAATCGTGGTTTTGCTGATGACCATATTGCTGGCATGGCGACTTCAGGAAACGCATCACCTGGCGGGCAGCCAGCCAGCCGCATCACACAGCCAAGTGGGCAGATCGTAAGCGATTTGCCGTAATTCCTAACTTGGCTCAATGTGTACGCTACCTCAAAGTCTCTTTCCCACCGCCGGCTCTCTTGGTATGATAGTCAGGGAATTGGATAAGTTTGGATGACTGAAAGGAGCAGTGGAACGCATGGCGACGGAGCGAACAGTAGCATTCAAAGGCGAACAGACACCATTAGCAGGTGATGCGGTTAACCTTGGAGACAAAGCGCCGAATTTTGAAGTCGTAGACCGCGGTTTAAACATAAAAACTTTAGAAGATTGGGCTGGCAAGGTACGTATACTCAGTGTGGTGCCCTCTTTGGACACTCCGGTGTGTGACACTCAGACACGACGTTTTAACGAAGAGGCCTCTCGTTTTGGGGACAAAGTCGTGGTGCTCACCGTGAGTATGGATCTGCCGTTTGCACAAAACCGCTGGTGCGGTGCGGCCGGGTTGGAAGGCATTGTCACATTATCTGACTTTCGTAACGCGTCTTTTGGACAAAACTGGGGGACCCTAATGCAAGATTGGAGACTGGAATCACGGGCTGTATTCGTGGTGGATACCGACGATATTGTGCGCTATGTTGAATATGTTCCGGAAATAGGGAAGCATCCTGATTATGCCGCCGCGCTGCGGGCAGTAGAGGCGTTAATCTCATAAGTCGTAGGTATGGGTGGCGAAAGATAGCTGACTCCCGAGCGTCTTTCGCCACCCTTCCTGTCAATCGGCATAAAATCTCGCATGAGCATCCAATCGAGGCCGAATTGATTGCATCGATTTTTCTAAATCATCCGGTACAACCTAAAAGATGCAAGAATTTCCCACGAATTTAGATTGCCCACCTAACCGCAAAAATCCCGTGGTTGTCACAAATGGTGACGAGCTGTCCTTAATTTAATGAGCGTAAGCGAGCAGTTTTAGGATGCCGGGTAAGCCTTGGCGGGTCGTGAAGATACACAATCGGACCGTGACGGTATCCGGAGGCGATCTTGTTGCGGCGGGCGAGTAGCGTCTATCTAGCTAGAGCACTTCGGAGGTGCGCAGAGGTGCCTTTTTTAGGGCAACTCTTGGCAAAATGACGAACCAGAGTAGGACCTGATCAATTTTCAAATCTAATCGGGGCATTCATCCAGTAATGCCAGTCCACTGAGCCTTGGAACGACATGAGTCGCAGCAGCAGGCGGTATGCTTTTCGAAATGGTTCAAGAGAAGGCAGGGGCATGATTGTCTCATAGCCTACGCGAAAGGCATTGGCATGATCTTGATCGAAAAGATATTCCAATCCTATCAGCTCCAGGTGCCGAGGAGCTGATACGTAAAGTTCGATATCAACCATGCCAGTGAGTGTCGTGCCATCGGTAAGGAACTGGGAGGGATCCATATCTAGCATGATGGGCGAGGCGAAATCCGTCGGGGGCAGGTCCTTCCATTGGTCCAGAGATTCTGCCCAGTAGTCCGTGAGATCTCGATCTTGAGAATAGTATCGCGTGACCAAATATGCCATTACGGAGATCGCCAACGTGTGAAATTGGGTTACTGGCTGGCATCCTTGTGGCATTTGTAGGGAGCCAAAGCAAGGGTATCGATAATTGTGGATTTGGGCGAGGGCTTTACCGAATATTGCCAGGCTTTGATTTGGCAAGTCATTAAAGGAGGTCAGAGTATATCCGGGAAGGTTCTCTAAAATTAGGAAGGTTCGCGTTCCGATTTTGTGCATGGCGAGCACTTCCGGAATTGGAATTGCAGATATGGCTCGCAAGTCGCGATATAGGTTGCCAATCTGCGCCATGTTCGAAGTGTCAGTCTGGAACAGTCGCAACGCGGCTTGCCAAAAATCTTCATCAGGAACACGGAGCCAACGACTGGTGCGAACGATTCGCTCCCCTTCGATGGTTTTGACTGCCCAAACCCAACTGGCTTGTCCTGGGTGCACTGCGGGTAAAAGACGTTGGCCGAGATAGGTGGTGGGAAATAATGGGGCTAAATTAAGGGCGCTGAGGTCGGACAAATTAGACATGGGAGCTCCTCATATAAGATTTTCCATTCCAGTGTGGATGAGGGGATGATACACTGTCATCTTGGACATCAGTGTTGCGTTAAGGAGATATCGTAATCGATCTTAACGCAAAAACGGATTGTGAGCACCAGGGTTTTTTACGGCAACGACCAGGGACATGGGTTGTTGGTATGAGAGGATGGAATGTTTGCGCACGGGAGTGTTGATAGCCTCTGCTATCGAAGCCTTTTTTTTATTGGCATTGTTGGGCTATGGTCCTTTATATCTGCACCAAGAGCTAGGAGCGGGATATTTTTTGGCTAGCTTGGCCGCCGCACTCCCAGCCTTAGCGACCTTTGTTGGATCCATGGCCTGGGGGCAAGTGGCACGGCGTGCGGGATTAAAGGTATTAGCCGTGGTCGGCCTAGCAGGATATTTGGGGCTAGGTTCCGCGATATTAGTGACCCGATCTCCTTTAGACTATATAGTCGGTGTCAGTGTAATGACCCTGTTCTCATCTGCCTTAGCCCCTGCGACGCTGGCGTTTTTGACGCAAGCCGGAGGCGATATGGGCCAACGTTTAGCCAAAAGACTTCAGTGGCAAAGCAGCGGATGGATGGCTGGAGGTCTTTTGGGAGGCTATATTTTTGGACTAAGTGGTCATAGTTATGTTTATCTCATGATGAGTTTAGCTCTGGCTCTGATATTGCCGTTGGTTTTGGTATTGCGTGACCCGTCAAAAGTCACCGTTCCAGTCCGACAGCAACACCGTAGTGGGCACCCCCACCCCATGACAATTTTTTTGGTGGTACTGCCCTTTTTCTTGGCGTATTCCGGAAATGAAGGATTTTTTACCAATTTCGGCTTGTATCTGCGGCTTCTTGGCATCCCTACCGAGTGGGTCGGGTGGAGCGCCGCCATCAGCACTGGTCTTGGCTGGTTGCTAGCACTGCGCATCGGCCATTGGGCTGATCGTTGGGGAGGCAAAGCCATATTAACTTGGGTTCTGCTGGTCTATGCAGTGCTTTATGTCATTATGTCGCTGGCTCCTTGGCCACCTATCGTAGTCGGCGCTTTTTCGATGCCACTATATCCACTGCTTAACATTGGGGCTCAGCGGGCAGCTGCGGAATCAGTCCCACCAGATGCTCATGGCGCGGCGATGGGAGTCATCAACGGGGCTAGCGGCTTAGCAACCTTTGTTGGAGGCACTCTCATCGGTGAGGTTGATAACGCTTGGGGACCGAACATCATGCCGTGGACGGCAGCGGCCTTGGTGACTGTAGGCTTGGCTGCCGCTTTGATTGTCTATCGAAAGCCGAAGTCGCCAAGGCCTTAGCAATCTATAATTTGTGTCCGACCAAACTTTTCATGGCCTCGGTAAGTTTGGGTTCTTGATGCGCCTTGTATACAGTATGAATGAGGGATGTGAGCTCTTTTTCGTTTAACGTGGATACATAATCAAGATTGCCGATTGTTAATTTGTGAGGTTTTTCCTGTGACGAATCATCAGACGCCAGGACCGCCTGGACCATGAAATTGGGGAATTCTCCAGAAAATGTAAAGTCTTTAATCACCATGGCGTGTGCCCCTTTCACATCTTTGTGGCAATAGTGTGTCTCAATACGAATGTTTAATGCGAGACATAGAGGATTTGGGGAACACCTCCAGAGACGCCCTCAACGGCAATCCACAAACCATGTTGGAGATCGTTTGCAGTTGACTAATGAGAAAGACAAACCATGCCCGCTGGCCAGGCTCTAAGCCAATACGCTATCGGTCACCTGGGATGCCAAATTTGGGGGAAGGTGTTCTGTCGGCAACTAGCGCCGGGGAATGGCGCTGACGGGCATGGTTGCTGAAGTAGACGAACACCTTGATGTGAATCGGAACCCGTACTATCAGCGTGCCGTTGAGATTGTTGCCTCGGTGGAGATATCCCGCGATGACGGTGAGGGTTATCAAGCTTTGAGTTGGATGATATGTCATTCAGTAGCTTGCAGCGAATTTACCCGGGGCAGCATGGAGTGGCTTTTGGTAAAGCATGCCCCAAATTCCCCAAATGAAAACCGATGCTAACAAAGCTATCCAGAGTGATTTTCGCATACCATCCTCTGCCTTTTTTCATAGGGTTCCAAAAGAGGGCGTCATCATAGCAGGTGAATCAAATGCAAGATAGCTTGGTGGGTAGGCACGGGAATACCAGCTTGATTCGCCTGGCGAACGATATAGCCGGTGATCGATTCGATTTCCGAAGGCTGGTGGGAAAGCACATCTTGCAGCATAGAAGACCGATTGGATGCCGTGGATAATGCCAAATCGGCGACCCATTTCAAGGTTCCATTCAGAGATACGCCAACGGATTGGGCCACATTTTCGGCTTCTAAGCAGAGCGGCTCAGCAAGACGCCACAATGGCAGTTGCAAAAGCGTCCCATTGGGTTGGCCAGAAAGTGCCGAGAGCGGATTAATCACCGAATTGGCAATGAGTTTAGTCCATCGCAGCCGCAACATATAATCGGACTGATGCCATTCCCAGCAGAGATTTAAGGAAGCCGCCTGTTGTTTTAAAGTTTGCTCATTGGCATGGCTGGTTTCCGTAAGACGCACGGTGCCATGGTCTTTTATTGATACCCGCCAAATGTCCTGTGCTGGGTTGTCACTGCGAAATGCCGCGTCTGTGGTGACGGCGGGACTTAGCTGGCTCATGGTTAACGGGGGGACCAACGCCTGTTCTTGACCCATGCCGTTTAACAACGTTACCACGTAAGTCTCGGCTTGGACCCAACGTTCCAACCACTGCCGTGCCAATGGCATCCCTGGCCATTTGACCGCGATCAAGACAACCTGCCACGGGCCGGGGGCCGGGTCTTCCCACCGCTGAAACCGTGGGACGTGCCAACTCTGCGTGTCGTCGCGCTCGATCAATTGATAGCGGCCAAGCTGGCGTCCTACCATTAGCGGATGATCTGCTTCAAACACGGCCCCATAAAGGCGAGCCAAGGATCCGGTGCCCAAGATTGCGATTTTCATGGGGAAGTGTCTTGCACTAGAGACAAAAACTCTGCCCATTCGTGATCGGTGACATGGTAACTTTCCTGGTCGTTTGGAAAAGTACGCGCTTCGACTTGGGTGCGATATTGGGAGAGACCGTCGATAATCCGGGAGCGCAAATCTTCGAACGGTCGGGCGAATTTTGGATACCCTGAGGAAAGGCCGAGACAATCATGAAACACTAAAACTTGTCCGTCGCACCCGGCCCCTGCTCCGATGCCAATGGTAGGAACCGAGATCTCATGGGTGACATATTCAGCCACGCGATCGGGAATTCCCTCGAGCACAATGGCGGATACCCCGTGTTCGGTAAGTTGTCGAGCATCGTCCACCAACTGCTTGATGGCCTCCGCCGAACGCGCTTGCACCCTATATCCTCCCATGCGGTGAACGCTCTGGGGGGGTAAGACCT
>JAMCTO010000247.1:0-572 GCA_023381095.1 Bacillota bacterium | reverse complement strand
CTAAATGGCCGATAACCGGAATGCTTTCTTTGATTAACGCATCGACCACCGGTAGGATGGCTTGTCCTCCTTCTAGCTTGACGCCATCTGCCAGCGTTTCTTGCATAACCCGCCCTGCATTACGCAGGGTCTGGCCGGGTTCGGTGTAGGTCAGAAATGGAAGGTCTACAATCATCAGGGCATCGGGAGCACCGCGACGCACAGCCGCGCTGTGATGCACCATATGTTCGATTGTGACCGGTAAGGTGGTGTTAAATCCTAATGTGGTCATGCCCAACGAATCGCCAACCAAAATTACGTCGATGCCGGCCGCAGCGACAAGCTGGCCTTGAACAAAATCGTATGCGGTCATCCAAGATATGGGACGGTGCCCTTTAAGCCTAATCATATCAGGAATCGTAAGTTTAGCCATGATGCCCTCCTTGCAACAATTATAGAGGATGACTAGGAAAAGCGATAGAATGAAAGCGGAGGCGATGAGGGTGCAGTTTGATTTAACCCCAGAAGAAACTATGATTCGTGGTGCGGTGCGTGATTTTGCTGAAGGTGTGGAGGCTCCAGGCGCACCGAAA
>JAMCTO010000246.1 GCA_023381095.1 Bacillota bacterium | reverse complement strand
GGTGCCGACTCCGGGGGCGCTCTTAATAAGGAGTCTGCCATGGTGAGCTTCGACGATTTTTTTGGCAATCGCGAGTCCTAATCCGTGAGATGAGCTGTCGTGGCGCGCTGGATCCCCTCGCACAAACCGCTCCGTGGCGCGACGGCGCAGGGCGTCGGACATTCCTTCACCAGTGTCCTGGATGTGAATCTCGGCATGATTGCCATGGATAACCACCCGAATGCTAATGCCGCCTTGAAGAGTATGTTTACGCGCATTATCTAGAAAGATCAGCAACAATTGGCGCAGTTTCATAGGGTCGCCAATGACCATTAGATTATCGGGAACATCAAGCGTCAAAGTCAGTCCCGATTCCTCCAACACCGGCAGATACACTGCTGCCACTGACTCTAAAAATTCTTTAAGCGAGAGGTGTTCAAGATTTAGGGAACGCCAACCTTCTTCTAAATACGTCATTTCCAAAAGATTACGCACTAGTCGCGACATGCGTTGGGATTCGCTGTAGATAGTTTCAATCCAATTGAGATGCTCTTCGATGGGATCCGAGGCGTGACGTATCAGCAGTTCAGCGTGGGTCGTCATGGTGGTCAACGGTGTTCTTAGTTCGTGGGATACATCAGACAACAATTCGCGTTCCCGGCGGCGAACCAGCAGTATCGGTTTCAGAGTCCACAATCCCAGTAAGAAACCTCCTAGTACGGAGAGTCCTAGGCCTATGGCGCCACCCCAGGCGAGAAGGGATAATAGACGAGCCAACCGGGATCGGTCGTCTTGGATGTTCTCAAAAATTTGCAAGACCCGATGGCGGGGAAGGGGCTCTTGAATAACACGGTAGGGGACATGGCCAATTTCAACCGAATAATAACTCGGTGTAGTTATCATATGCAACCGCATATTCTGATAGAGATAGGGATGCGTTTGTGCTGGCAATGGTTGGAACGTGGCAACGATATGATATTGGGGCAACTGCCAAATGACATAGTGAATGTCCGGGGTAGCCAAATTGTGGTCGGCAGTTTCCAGTGGCAAAGGCACCGGACACTCCGGACAGCCGTTTTTTGCAATGCGGGCGGCTAATTGCGAGAGTTCTAAATCAACTAAATGAATAGTTTGACGAGTTTCCATACTATAGACAAAACTTGCCAGTGCTGTCCAAATAATGACCAACACCACCATGTTGATTAAGGCCAGGCGAATTCGCTGGCGGATGATATCCTGTTCCTCGCGTACCCGTTTGGCTGTGCCTCTCATTGTGAATGCTGCTTATCTAAACGATATCCGAGCCCGCGGACTGCCGTGATGTCTGGACCGCCAGCCGATACAATGCGTTTTCGCAGTCGTGAAATGTGAGCTTCCAAGGTATTGTCAAGAATATCAGACTCGTCGCCCCACAATCGATCCATCAACTGTTGACGGGTTAGCACGATCCTTGGATATCGCAAGAACAACTCCACCAATATCGCTTCTTTGGGAGCGAGGCGGATATTGGTTGCACCAATGCTTAGCTCACGGGACGCTATACGATAACGGAGGTTTTCAAATTCAAGAGAATCAGCTTCCTGAAATTCTCCCGTAGTGCGCCGAAGGTGTGCGCGGATGCGAGCCAATAATTCAGTGAAAGCGAAGGGTTTGACTAGGTAGTCATCAGCACCGGTATCCAGCCCATGAACTCGATCATCGACGCGGTCCCTTGCGGTGATCATAATGATTGGGGTCATGATTTTCTGCTGTCGAATTGTTTTTGCCACGCTATAACCATCGGTGGCTGGAAGCATTACGTCAAGGAGAATAAGATCATAAAACCCTGTTGTAGCGAGAAAGATCGCCTCTTCGCCATCCGCACAAACCCTAGTATCATATTGTTCTACGCCCAACATATCGGCAATTGCTTGTTGTAAGGGTGCGTCGTCTTCCACCAACAAAATCCTGGGCATGGAGCGGCTCCTTCGCTATAGTAGACTTCAATCGCTCGTTAACAAACCATAATTGCCCTCCATTATAGCCGAAGTTTCGACAGTTGCTGGGAAACCTGCCGCATACAATCTAAATTCAGACTTCACGCAAGCGCAGTGGTAGAGAGAAACCTTGCATGGGTGTCCATTCAAGGGGAAGCGATTGCCGCAGCCTGTAAAACTGAGAGCCTTGGTACGTCAGAACCGGTCAGTGTAATTATTTGATCCGTTGAACTTCCAACAACAGCCTCGCCGGCCTCCTTTATACTTTGAGCGGGTGAAGATATGGCTTGGTGATTTAAGGATAGATGGCTCAAGCAATTTGGAGGATGATGACATGGCGCTGGGATTTTCCTAGCCGTGTTACGGAATAGAATGGTTGAAAAGTGGCGCACGAGACTACTGAACTAGAAAATTGCGATATAATCGTTGGCGTGCGTGGTTTGAAGTCGGGCACCGCTTTCACGCCAACTGACCACCTGTAATGCCAGATAAAACCCTTATGTTGCTAGCATTGGGCGTAAGCAGGGTAAGGGCTCTGGCTGGCGCTAGATTCGATTTCTTGTGGGGATGCTAGGTGCGCTGGTTGTTGATCATGCAGGGGACGCTACCAATTAATCACACAGCGTCCTAAGGGGGAGTATGACTTTAATGGCAAATAACGGTACAATACGAAGCCACATACATCCGGGGATGGAGGTGGATATCGTATTGAAAAAAGACCAACGCACCGGCACACTGACGCGGGGCGTTGTCAAAGACATTTTGACTAATTCCGCAACCCATCCCCATGGGATAAAGGTGCGGTTGGTGGATGGGCAAGTGGGGCGCGTGCAAACGGTCATAGAGCGCGATTAACCAGGGAATGTCCCTTTTTTGCTGCAATATGACAAACCTGTTCTGCGCGGATCTCTTTCCCATACTTCCTCTTACAAGACATACCCATCCATGGCACGCACCCTTATGCCATGAACCAACGATAGACAACCCTTACTCTTCCGCTACTCGATAACGGGCCAAAGGCCTTATAAGGCGTCCTTCGGCCCGCTGTTCCATATAGTGCGCCGTCCAACCGGCTAATCGTCCACAAGCAAATGTTGCCGGACACCAGGATTCAGGAATATCTAGCGCATAGAGCAATGCTCCAGCGTAAAATTCCACATTGGTGGCCAGCACTCGGTTAGGCTTCCGACTTCTAAGGAGGTCAAGCGCCGTAGTTTCCACGGCTAAAGCTAACCGTACCATATCATGATCCCATGCCAAACGTTGAAACACCGCACGTAAAGCATCTGCACGCGGATCCATGGTGCGATACACTCGATGGCCAAAACCCATCAACCGCTCCCCACGGTCTAATTTGTCTGTCAAAAGTTTGCGGATATCCGTTGCAGCAGCCGCCTCTTCCAGTAACCTGAGGACTCCGGTAGGTGCCCCGCCGTGGAGTGGACCGGCAAGCACTCCGATTCCAGACACTAATGCCATGGGAAGGCTGGCGCCGGTGCTAGCGGAAATGCGCACGGCAAATGTGGAAGCATTCAGGCTATGCTCAGCCGCCATAACCCAATAAGCATCCAGTGCCTCGGCCTCCAAAGACGTCGGTGGTTTTTCCCGCATCAAACTTAAGTACCGCAAGGCGACAAGTCCATCACCCGGATCTTCTCCTAGTCCGCGTCGGGATGCCAATGTTAGGGGCAGCCTGGAGATATACTCGCCGAAATCGACATCTGGCGACCATCGTGAATGAAGCACCTCCTCGGCGAGCATCGCCAATGGGGAAGTCTCTTGGTTTGATGAAACTGCTGGGGAGACTTTAGAGGGAGGCACTGGTCTGGCGGTGCGTCCGGTTACCAACCAAGTAATCAAAGTTTCCCAGTGGTATTGCGCGACGACTTGCTGAATCGGGATCCCGCGATAGGTTAAAAGGCCGCGGTTCCCCTCTATTTCTGATAAAGATGTCTCACACACCACCACTCCCTCTAGTCCCGCTGGCACGACAATTTCACTCATTGCATTCACCTCGACATCACTGTACTGGGGTTCGGGTAGTAACGG
>JAMCTO010000245.1:975-3884 GCA_023381095.1 Bacillota bacterium | reverse complement strand
ATGGTCTGCATAAATCCAGGTTGTAAATCTTGGTAGGTTTGAGGCTTAGCCATAAGACGCTGTCGCAGCCAATCAATTGCGGTGGATTCGTTGGACACAAAGAACTCAGTCTGGACAAACTCTTTGACCAAAATGCGCTTCTGGTCATATTCCAAGACCTGCTCATCCAGAAAGACCATGCCGTCGCGCACCGGATATCGCTCACTCAATAACTGTTGAAAATCGGCTGAGTTGGTCACAGGCAAAGGCCACCCATGCGCCACGTAAAAGAGCACTAAACGATCATAGATACTGCGTGGAGTCCGTTCATCAATCGGTTCTGCCTGCCCCTTTTTGCCCAAAAACACCGGCAACTGCCGCAGATGTTCATCGACAAAAGCTAAGACCCCGGCTTCATGATGCATCTCCTCTTCCACCCGATGCATCATCAATTCGGATGGCTTATATGCCGAGATGACGAGGTCCTTCTTCACGGCAGTGGTCGTCGTCACCGCCTTAAAACTTCCCTGCTGCTTATCCAACGCCGCCACATTGGCAATGACAAACCCGGCTTGCTGGATAGCTTGCTGAATCGCACTCCAAATGCTGGTTTGGGTATTGCTAAACTCTACCGTCATCCACCGCCCCGGCTTCAATACCCGAAATGCTTCCCGAAAACTCTCCGCCATCAATTGCTGATATTCCGGCAATCCCTTGCCTTGAACCGAGTTGACAATGGCCTCTGGTCCATTATTGGTAAAGACTTTGAGCCATGCCTCCCACAAAAAGTTCAATTCAGAATACATGATATTGGCGCCAAAGGGTGGGTCGAGGAACAGATAGTCCACACCGTCAAAATTCATATGAGATGCCGTACCAGTTGATACTAGACATTCGTCGGTAAATCGTGAACTGTTTGATACGGCCGCCTGTACACGCCCGATTTTACCTCGAAACAAGTACTCCGATGACACTTCGGAACGTTGTGACCCAATATAAAGAGTGCCCGCCAAATACTGATTGCTCTGAGAATAGTGAGTTGGAACGTAGCGATTGAGTTTCGAAAATCCGAAAGTCGCTTGTTCATACACAAAACGCATATAACTGTCTTGACGTGAGATACTTACTAACCTCAATAATATGGCTAATGTCGCTAGATGTCTTCGAGTATAAAACTGATGCACATGAGTTATCCCAATGGCATCGTTGCGCCGACTTTCGTCTCCTTCCGGCATCCTGTCCGTTGGGAACCAATAGGGGATGGGTTCCTGATCAATCACTCGGATGAGGGCTTGGTCGAAATCATCCGCCCCTTTTTCCTTGCGCGCTTTGCCGACCGAATAGTTAATGAGTACGGGTACCTGTTTGGCTTGGCGTACAGTTTCGTGTATTGCGTCATCATAAAAGGTAGTCCAAGCCCGATCCAATTGGCGTTTGGTGACTTCCACGCCGCAATGGGGACACTGAAAGCTGTCCTTGACCTTGCCAGCCTCTTTGTCAACGGCGGCATCCCAGAACACCATTTCTTCGGCACAATGCGGACAAACAAAGACATCGGACCACACGGTGTAATTGATCCGGCCCCAGGGCAGTTCGTTATGTTGGGCGAGATTGTGCGGATCGGTCTTGACCAGGTCTATGGCTTTTTTAAGTTGTTCTGGCGTGGGGTTGTGCAGGGTCAGGTACATCCACCCGCATTCCTGTTCCACTTCCTCTAGAATACGCTCGGCTTCGCGTTTGAACGCAGCGGGATCCACGGGGGTATTGTAGTTGTAGGCGATAAAAGAGGCAGCAGGACTAAGATCGTTTAAAATCGCCCGGCGTGCCCCCAGTTTGGAAAAGGGTTTCCAGGTGCCGTCTTCGTTTTGCAAAATTGTGCCGTCGGACTCTACCTTGTAGTCTAAAGATTCGACCACGGATCGATCGCCGCATAACTGAGCTGCCACGCCGGTCATCCCGGTACCCGCAAATCCATCGAAGACAATATCGCCGGGGTTGGTGTAATGCAGGATATACCGCATAATCGCTTTATGCGGCACTTTGGTGTGATACGAATGCGCGTTATAAATGGGATCGTTCTTGCCTTCGGACACGTCCGCCGCATAGGGTTCACGATGATAGGGCTCTTCCGATGCTACCCTCCGGGTTTCCCATTCCGCGACAATGTCCCGGAGAAAGGGATTGGGACAGGCTGTGTAATATGGGGGATCTGACAGTGCGAGAATGTCGTCATCTGTCCCCATGGGAAAACCGGGCAGTTTTCGCAGTGATGGGAAAACCGGGCAGTTTTCGCAGTGCGGGCAGGTGCTCTCGCAGTCGCTCGCGGAAATAGGCTCGGCGATCGTCTTCGGTCGCAAATACCTGTCCGAGACAGGTTACCGGACCGTTCTTTCGCTTGTCTTCATGAAATTCCAAGTCGAGTTCGTGCATTGCGACCTCCTATTAAATACGGAAAATGATGCGAATGCGATTCGGATCGTGCCCCTCAAGATAGTGCTCCAGGATTTGTTCCAATCGTGCTCTAGCCTCATCGGGCCTTAAAGGCGTACCCGATCCCAGTTGTTCTAAAATATCCTTGACACTAATCTCGGTGGCGTGAATTCCTTGCAAGACCGTCTTCAAGTCCTCGACGAATCCTCGCGGCAAGGGCAGGGGCAACGTGCTAGTAAGAGCAAGCACTTGAATCGCTTCACGGCTATAGACATCAAAGAGTCGGAGCGTTTCTTGCACGCTGGGGTCTGATAAAGCTTCCCCAAGCGTATTGGCCCACCGCCTCGCGATCATACTTGCTTGGGTCTCGAACCACTCCAAGTCCTTGGTAACTTGGGTCTCCAACAGCGGCTTAAAATGGCAATGCGGACACTCTGCCTGATTCTTCAGATCAGATTCTGACAAACGCATGCAGACCTTAAAATCGACTAAAGCGTCTC
>JAMCTO010000245.1:0-965 GCA_023381095.1 Bacillota bacterium | reverse complement strand
CGCACCGTCCGAAAATCCTTGCCATCAATCCAGGTCACCATGGTACTTAGTGCATCTAATGCCTGCCACTCGGAACTCTGAATTAGCGCCTGGCGCTGATCGTCTTCGGCTTTATTGAGCCGATGCCGTTGATGCAATTCCCGGTAGAGTTTGACGTAGTGGCCACGAAGGGTTTCCAGTTGCGCCCTTAACACATTGGGCGATTCGGTCTTTAGACGGTCGATAAAGCCCTCGCGAATCTCGGCCAATTCCCGGTGCCATCCACTATCCGGAGGTAAAATCTGTGCCGCTGTGTCCAAATAGCTGGCGAGCGGACTCAATGCCTCATATTGCGTTTTGAGCTGTCCCAGTTCCTCTCCCACGGCTCGATAATCGCCCAATAGCCCATCGACCTCGGCCGCATCCTTAATGAACGCCCTGAGCTTTCCCACCGTGTTGTAATTCTGCACTTGCTCCAAAAACTCCTTGACCCGGCCAATACGCTCAAGCCATTGTTCCTGTACTGGAGCCGACAGCAACAATTCTCCGAAAAAGCGAATGTCCTGCCGGCAAAATTGGCCATAGGATACCATCAGTTTTATGGCATCTGGCACTTTGGTTTGCAGTGTCGGTATCACCGCGTCATCCCATTTGCTTTCATCGTCCACGTACGCGTGTGGCAGGCCAAAAAATTCAAAGAGTGCGCGAATGCTGCTTTTGGAGACACCCCTCGGCTTCTCAACGTGACCGAACTGCTCTATCTTGACGTCGTCCAGGTTGATAAATTCCCCTAGACGTTCGGGGCCATATTTCACTTTGTCAATCACCACCACGGCATCCCCGTTCCAGATGAGGGCCGCTAAAACAACCTGAAGCAACGCGGGTTCCAGATGGAATTCCGTGGTATAGGCAATATCCTCCACGCCGTCGCGAGTATGCTGCACGGTGAGGATCTCTTTACGATTCACCACGTGGTAGGGAGCCGC
>JAMCTO010000244.1 GCA_023381095.1 Bacillota bacterium | reverse complement strand
CAGGGGAGGTTCGAGCCGAACGTCAAGCGTTTTAGCCTGCCTCGGCTCTGTAATCACTGTGACAGTCCACCGTGTGTAGAAGTCTGCCCCGTCAAGGCGACGTTTAAGCGAGAGGATGGGCTGGTACTGATAGACTATCCCAAATGTCTCGGTTGTGGCTATTGCATCAATGCTTGTCCGTATGATGCTCGATTTTTCAACCCGATCCAGCAAACGGCAGACAAGTGCACTTTTTGTGTCCAACGTTTGGATCGGGGCTTGTTGCCTGCGTGTGTCACGTCATGCGTGGGGCGAGCCCGTATTTTTGGCGACCTCAACGACCCCCATAGCGCAGTGGCTCAGTTGATCGCCCAGTATCCCACCGCTCATTTAAAAAGCACAATGGGCACCAAACCGCAAGTCTATTACATCGGTCTAGACGGAGCTCTGTCGGAAGATGGGGCCGACACGTTCAACACGATTTATCCCTATGCCGTGGGCACTAATACCGAGGAATACGACGATTTGACCGGTAAAGTACTGCTGGAGACACCCAGTGGTGGGGAAAGGGGGACACCGTAATGCCGGAGGGTTCACTGATTCATTCCGGCCTGGAAAACGTGTATTGGGGTCTCATGATTGTGACGTATCCGTATATTTCCGGATTAGTCGCCGGATCTTTTGTGGTGTCCTCGTTAAGTCATGTGTTTCATCAAAAGATATTCGACAAATTGGCGCCCTTGGCGGTACTGGTGAGCTTCGCACTGTTGTTGGCTGCCCCGCTGACCGTGTTGGGCGATGCTCGGCAACCCACCAATTTTTGGGAACTACTAAGCCGGGGACATTGGCCCTATTCACCGATTGCGTTTTTCATCTTAATCTGGATGGGGTATATCGTGCTGATGTTATTTGAACTCTATTTTGCCTTCCGCGCAGAAAATGCGCGACGGGCTGCCGCAGGCGATCCCCGCCAGCGCTTACACCATATCCTGGCGCTAGGGAGTCGTGATACCAGTGAAGCGGCAGCGGCGCGGGATAAGCGCATCCTTCTGATTTTATCTAGTCTCGGCATTCTGATGGCCTTTTTATTCCACGGTTATATCGGATTTATCTTCGGATCGACGAAGGCGCGACCTCTGTGGGCGACTCCGCTAATGCCGGTCATGTTTATCGTGTCGGCGATGGTGTCCGGAATTGCCTTGATGTGGGTGGTCTATGTGCTCACCATGCGCTATTATGGCCGGCCTGTTGAGCGGCCTATCGCGGATGGTTTGTTGCGGTACCTAATCCTCTTCGTTTTGCTGGATCTTTACATGGACGCCGTGGATTTCTTGACGAGCGCCATTCCAGCCTATACCCAAGGGCCGACCGCCCAAGGATTCCAGCGCATATTGCTCCATGGGCCTGATGCTGGAGTATATCTGGGATTGCAGATTGGGGTGGGACTTTTCGTTCCTTTGGTGGTCTGGGTGATCCCGCGATTGCGACAATCGTGGATCGGGGGTGCCGTGATGAGTGTGGCCGTCCTTATTGGGGTGTTTGCCATGCGGTGGGACGTAGTCATTGCCGGGCAAGTGCAGTCGAAAATCTCGCAAAATATCTTGGTAGCGCACATCCCGTGGTTCGGATTTGATTCGGTGCAGACGGTAATGGGTGTGTTCGGTGTGGCCTGGGTGGTCTTTTTGGTATTGGCCTGGCTGTTTCCGTGGAAACCGTGGGAGACGCTCACCGAGGATGGATCCCCGGAGCGCACCCAACAGGGGTTGTCCCCACAAGGAGGCGAAAGCGCATGAAGGAAGATCAAAAAAAGGGGACACTCCCTCCCGTAACCCGGAGGGGATTCTTAAAGGGGGCGACTTTGCTAGGCGGCGGGGCGGTGATTAGCGGATGGGGTCTGTCACCGTGGATCGGCGATGTGTTTCACCGGCGCGGCACGTTCGTTTATCCTGACCGTCCGCCGACTTGGCCGGGTGTCGAAACGGTGTATAGCGTATGTAAGCAGTGCGGTAGCGATTGTGGACTGGAGGCCCACGTCTTTGGAGGTGTTCTCCAGAAACTCGACGGCAATCCCTATCATCCGGCCTCTACTGAGCCACATGCCCTATATGCCACGGATGTTTCCACCGCTGCGGTCTGGCCGAATCCCCATTCGCTCTGTCCGCGCGGTCAAGCGGGGAGGCAGACGGTCTATGACCCTTATCGCGTAACCGCGCCGTTAAAGCGCGTTGGGCCACGAGGCTCAGGGCAGTGGGAAGTAATTCCTTGGACCCAACTCATTCGTGAGGTGGTTGAAGGGGGGACATTATTTCGCAAGGTCAAAGGTGAGAATGCCCGACGTGTGAAGGGCTTTGCTGACCTTTATGACGGGGGCCGGAATCAATCTCTGCCTATTGACCCTCGCCATCCAGACATGGGGCCTAAGACCAACGGACTGGTAATTTATGTAGGGGAGGCCGAAGCCGGGCAAAGTCAGTTTATTGGTCGGTTCGCCAATACCTTCGGGACCGTTAATGTTCAAGGCAATGGGCAAATTTGCAACAACAATGTGGGTATTTCTTACAACCTCTCCACATCCGGCCAAGCCGGAGAATTTCGTCCCGACGTTCTGAATGCCGAGTACGTGATTTGGTTCGGACTTAATGCACTGGAAGCGAACTTCCCGATGCAGGCGTTAGGCCGTAAGGTCGTTGAAGCGGTGAGTTCAGGACGTCTCAAATATCATATGGTGGATGTACGCGCCGGCAATGCCTTGATTCATGCTGACAGTCAGACTTGGGTGCGTCCTGGTGGAGACGGTGCACTGGCTATGGGGATGATTCGGTGGATTTTGGACCATCAACGATATAACGC
>JAMCTO010000243.1 GCA_023381095.1 Bacillota bacterium | reverse complement strand
AGACACTTTGAGAAAGATCTTTACCAAATGGCGCGGGTTGGGGCCGTAGGTTTTTCGGATGACGGCCGCCCATTGATTGATGCGGGGGTTATGCGTGCAGCCCTTAGCTACTCCACGACACTTGGCCGTCCCATCATACAACATGCCGAGGAGCCGGAATTGGTGGCGAACGGGGTCATGCATGAAGGGTCGGTTTCCCAGCAAATGGGACTCAGTGGCATACCTGAAGAAGCCGAATCAGTTATGGTCTGGCGCGATGTTGAACTGGCCGGACTCACAGGAGGAATTCTTCACATAGCCCATGTCTCGGCAAAGGGCTCTTTAGAAGCACTGGATTATGCCAAATGCCACAATTTCAGAGTCACGGCCGAAGTCTCACCACATCACTTATTGTTAACGGATGCGGCGATTCGGGAGTGGAACTTTAATCCCGTCACTAAAGTAAATCCTCCCTTAAGGCCCGAGAAGACAAGGCAATTGTTGATTCAAGCGGTGCGTCAAGGACTGATCCCGGTCATCGCGTCGGATCATGCTCCACACCATCACGATGAGAAAGCACTGCCATACAATGAAGCGCCTTTCGGCATTAGTGGGCTGGAAACCTTTATGGGAGCAATTCTCAGTGTGTTTCTTAGAGACGGCTTGATGGATCCCTTAGATTTGTTTCGGTGTGTGACTCTGGGACCACACAAAGTGTTGGGTTTAAATTACCCCGGACTGATACCGGGAGCCTCGGCAGACTTGACCTTGATCGACCCGCAAGTGAGATGGATTGTGGACGGGAAGAATTTCTACTCGCGGGGAAAGAATACTCCCTTACAAGGGACACGGCTGCAAGGACGGCCTGTGGCCACAATGGTACAAGGGGAGTGGACAATGCGAGACCAGGAGGTGCTCAAATGAGAGGGGCGCTGTTTTTTGAAGACGGTACACGCTTTGAGGGAAATTTGATCGGTGACGTCAGTCAAGCGGCGGCGGGGGAGGTGGTATTCAATACAGCCATGACCGGTTACCAGGAAATTTTAACCGACCCGTCATACTTCGGGCAAATTGTTGTCCTCACCTATCCCTTAATCGGCAATTACGGAACATTTGCCGAGGCAGCGGAGTCGCTGTTTTTGTGGCCCAATGCCGTGATCGTCAAAGAAGATGCGCAGATAGCCTCTCATTTTGGAGGAGCGGAAACTTTTGATTCGTACCTGAAGCGTTATCACAAGTGCGGACTCAGAGGTGTGGATACCCGGGCTTTGACACGACACATTCGGAACAGGGGAACCGAGCATGCAGTGCTGGGACGGGTTGATATGCCAGAATCTGCCAAAATGCAATACTTGAGTCAAATTGATCTTTCTCAAAGTGTCTTTCAAGTGACAACGCCTCAAGCCTACACTTTGGGAGAGGAGGGACCACATGTTGTGGTCATAGATTACGGAGCGAAGAATTCCATCATGGCCCAACTCCTTGAACGTCATTTCCGGGTTACGGTTTTACCGGCTACAACCACTGTCCGGGAATTGACGGATTATAGACCGGATGGTGTGGTGCTATCCAATGGCCCCGGGAACCCCAGTGATTTTGGGATGCTTTTGGATCCGGTCCGCTGTGCCATCGATCGTTACCCGACTTTGGGCATCTGTTTAGGGCATCAGTTGATCGGATTAGCAGAAAACGCTAGTACTTACCCATTGAAGTTTGGCCATCACGGCGCTAACCATCCTTTGTTGGATCACGTGAGCGGAAAAGTGCTGATTACTTCACAAAACCATGGATATAGCGTCGATCCCGCTCCCCTTCTTGACCGGTATCGGATTCGGCTCACCAATTTGCATGATCAAACCGTGGAGGGGCTTCAACATAAGGAGAAGCCGGTCATGACTGTGCAGCACCACCCGGAAGCGGGACCCGGACCTTGGGATTCCCATTACTTGTTTGATGAATTCGTGGAGATGATTATGCGACGAAAAGAGGTAGCTGATGCCTAAGCGAAGGGATGTCCATAAGGTTTTGGTTATTGGATCAGGACCGATTATTATCGGTCAGGCCGCCGAATTCGATTATGCGGGAACTCAGGCCTGCCGAGCATTGCACGAAGAAGGGTTGGAAGTCGTATTAGTGAACAGCAACCCCGCCACGATCATGACGGATCTGTCGGTAGCCGATGTGGTATATCTCGAACCCCTAACCGTGTCTTTTCTGGCCTATATTCTGGGAAAGGAGCGCCCGGATGGCGTGCTCGCCACCTTGGGTGGGCAGATGGGCCTGAATCTGGCCTCCGAACTGGGGAGAACAGGCGTGCTGACGGATCTCGGTATACCTCTTTTGGGAACGCCGCTGTCGGCGATAAAGCTGGCGGAAGATCGTGAAGAGTTTCGGAATTTAATGCTTCGCTTGGGTTATCCCATCGCCAGAAGCCGCACGGTGGGAACGCTGGAAGACGGAATTGTGTTTGCCCAGGAGATCGGTTATCCTGTGGTCCTTCGTCCCGCATACACCCTTGGGGGCACCGGCGGAGGATTTGCTGCCAACGATCCGGAACTTTTGGAACGCTTGCCCCATGCCCTGGCTTTAAGTCCCATTACTCAGGTATTGGTGGAAGAATCGATTGCCGGATACAAAGAAGTGGAATATGAGATTATCCGAGATCATCTCGGTAATGCCATTACGGTATGTAACATGGAAAATATGGATCCGGTGGGAATTCACACCGGCGACTCCATAGTCGTCGCCCCCAGTCAAACTTTAAGTGATTATGAGTATCAACTGCTTCGTACGGCGGCTATCGATATCGTCAACCAGTTGGGAGTGGTGGGAGGATGCAATGTTCAGTTTGCCTTTCATCCGGATGGGCGATATCGCGTGATAGAGGTCAATCCCCGGGTATCCCGATCCAGTGCACTGGCCTCCAAAGCCACCGGTTATCCTATTGCCCGGATTGTCACAAAAATTGCGTTGGGGCTTACACTGCCTGAAATTGCTAATCCGGTTACGGTCAACACCACGGCAGCATTCGAGCCGGCTCTGGATTATGTGGTGGTGAAAATCCCGCGTTGGCCGTTTGACAAATTTCCCAATGCAGATAGGCAACTGGGGACGCAAATGAAAGCGACCGGAGAGGTTATGGCCATTGACAGGACTTTTGCCGGCAGCTTGCAAAAAGCGGTGCGATCCTTGGAAATCAAGCGTACGTCGCTAGATGGTGCAAACGTGGCTCAAAGGAGCGACGAAGAGATTTGGAAGGGTATTGAATTCGCTACCGATGAGCGGTTGTTCTTCGTCGTTGAGGGTATCCGAAGAGGATTTACAGTGCGGGAAATCGTCCAAAGAACGGCGATTGACCAGTGGTTCGTCGAAGAGTTGCGGGGGATTGTTCGGGATGAAGAGTGGATTCTGCAACATCCCAGCAATTGGACCCAACGGATAAGGGAACTCAAACAGCGGGGATTCTCAGATCACCGTATTGGTGAATTAACCAATAAGACAGAGGACGAGATTAGAACCCAGCGGATAAAGCTGGGTGTTCTCCCCAGCTATAAAATGGTCGATACGTGCGCGGGCGAATTTCCGGCTCAAACTCCCTACTATTATGCAACCTATGAGGATGAAAATGAGGCTGAACCCTTGGCAGGCCCTAAGATCTTGGTGATTGGATCAGGTCCTATTCGTATCGGTCAGGGCATTGAGTTTGATGCGGCCAGCGTTTATGCGCTAAATGCGCTGAAAAAACTCCATTACCAAGCGATTATGGTGAATAACAATCCGGAAACCGTATCAACCGACTTTAACGCATCGGATCGGTTATATTTTGAGCCGATTACCTTGGAAGATGTGTTAAATATCATTGATTGGGAAAAACCTGACGGCGTTGTTGTGCAATTTGGAGGACAGACCGCAATCAATTTGGCCGAGTCGCTGACAAAACATGGTGTGAGAATCATCGGGACGAACTGGGAAGGACTGCAAGCGGCTGAGGACAGAGAACTGTTTGATCGTCTGGGGGAGCAACTGGGGATTAAACGTCCGCCGGGTTTGACGGTGACAACCATACCCGAAGCTCTCGCTGCCTGTGAAAAAATCGGATTTCCACTTTTGGTTCGCCCTTCTTATGTCTTGGGAGGACGTGCCATGAAAATTGTGGAAGATTTTGTTCAACTGCAGCGATATTTGAAAGAAAATCATGAAATGGGTATCTCTCAGCCATTATTGATGGACCGCTACATGAACGGTTTAGAGTTGGAAGTGGACGTTGTCAGTGACGGGCATCGCGTCGTAATTCCTGCGGTTATGGAACATGTGGAACGCGCCGGGGTGCATTCGGGCGATTCGTTAGCGGTGCTTCCACCCGTTAAAGCTCAACAAACCGTTATAGACCAAGTGGTCGACATTTCTGTTAAGCTTTGTCGGGGAATCGGGGTTAAAGGCCTTCTGAATATTCAGTTTGTGGCGGTAGATAACCAGGTTTATGTCATTGAGGCTAATCCCAGATCCAGCCGTACTGTCCCCTTTGTGATTAAAGCTACCGGTGTTCCCTTGGTCGATTTGGCAATGGAAGCCGGTATTACCGGGCACTTTGATGAGCGTTGGGGTGAGGGACTTCTCACGTTCCCGGACTATTTTTCCGTAAAAATGCCGGTATTTTCGTTTGCCAAACTGGGGAAAGTCGATGCCATATTGGATCCTGAGATGAAGTCAACAGGCGAAGTGATGGGAATAGACCGCGATTTTTCCAGTGCATTATATAAGGCCTTAATAGCGGGAGGCTTTCGCGTACCCGGAGGGGGACGAATTTTGGTGACGATAGCCGATGCGGACAAACAAGAAGCATTGCCGTATTTGCGAGAACTTGCCGATCTCGGATACCGGCTGTACGCTACTCAGGGCACTTTAGCCATGCTGTCCGCGCAAGGAATTCCCGCTACGCCGGTGTATAAGCTTCGCGACAGGCGTCCTCATCTGGTTGATCTCATACACCAAGGCCAATTTGATTTGGTAATTAATACGATTACCGTGGGCGGAGACCAAGAACGGGAAGGCTTCTTAATTCGCCGAGCCGCTGTTGAACAGGGAATTCTCTGCTTTACTTCGCTGGATACGGTCCAAGCTGCGATTGAAGCTCTGAAAGGACGCCAACGGCAAACATTCTCTGTGCATCCACTCAACGAATGGTTGCGGGTAGGGCAGGTGAGATAAGAGGATGGAAGAGGGAAAGCGATTAACATGCCCTGTTGTCGCGCGTACTCAAGCGGCCGAAGGGCACGTCGAATTGATTCTCCAAAGCCGGGCATTGGCTAGGGCAGTGCCGGGACAGTTTGCGCACATTCTGACTCCGGGTGTGTTGCGTCGGCCCATATCATTTTCACGTATCGAGTCGGAGAATGATTTGATAGGACTCTTGTTTCAAGTAGTGGGTTCAGGAACCCGGTGGTTGGCGGAGCGCTCCATAGGGAACGAGCTGGACGTTCTGGGACCGTTAGGGAATGGTTTTCCTGCACCGGATCCCATGAAACCCTGGGCCGCGGTAGGAGGGGGTGTCGGTGTTCCCCCGCTTTTTGCCGCCGTTCAGAAGTGGTCTCATTTAACAGGGGATAGACCCGAAATCATCATCGGAGCCCGTACGGCAGGGTGGGTGGTAATGGAGAATGATTTTAAGGAATTGGGCATTGAACCGATTGTCACGACTGATGACGGCAGCAAAGGACAGAAAGGGAATGTGGCGGATCCTCTCTCGTTGTGGCTCGACAATCATAATGAGGCACAAGTGTACGCATGCGGCCCGATTCCTATGCTTCAGGCCGTTCGCCGTCTATCGGCGGGACGGGCGACAACCTATCTTGCATTGGAACAGCGGATGGGGTGCGGCATCGGTGCCTGTTTAGCCTGCGTCGTACCAACGGTTGGGGATTTCGGTTTGTCCTACCGAAGGGTCTGTACGGACGGTCCTGTTTTTAGAGGAGAGGAGATGATGTGGTGACGGATTTGGGTATCGAGTTACCGCGGGGGATGAAACTGTCAAACCCGGTTATCGCCGCCTCAGGAACCTTCGGGTTCGGCTCTGAATATGCTCGGTTTGTCGATATAGGTGCTTTGGGAGGAGTCAGCGTGAAAGGGGTCTCGCCCAAGCCATGGCTTGGAAACCCGCCGCCCCGCGTTTGGGAAACGCCCATGGGTTTGTTAAACTCCATCGGGCTCCAGAATCCCGGGGTCGAGACCTTCATCGAGAAAGACTTGCCGCTATTGCGCAGCCATCCCACGAAGATCATTGTGAACATTATTGGGCACACGGTGGAAGAATACCGCCAAGTCGCTGAACGTTTAACCAATCAAGATGGGGTTCATGCTTTAGAGGTCAATATTTCGTGCCCCAACATCAAAGAGGGCGGAATGATGTTCGGGCAAGATCCCGACCAGGCTTTTGCCGTGACCCGAGCCGTCAGGGACGCCACGGATTTACCGCTTCTGGTGAAATTGTCTCCAAATGTCACATCTCCCGTCATCATTGCCCAAGCAGTGGAGGCGGCCGGCGCGGATGTAATTTCCGCTATTAACACGGTACTCGGCCTTGCCATTGATATTGGCCTAAGACGGCCGGCCTTGGGAGGTATGACGGGAGGACTCTCGGGACCTGCGATTAAACCCTTGGCATTGCGAATCGTATATGAAATCGCCCAACAGGTGAAGATTCCCATCATCGGAATGGGAGGTATTCAGAATGCAGAGGATGTCGTCGAGTTTCTTATGGCCGGGGCGAGCGCGGTGATGGTGGGAACAATCACTTTTCAGTATCCGGATCGCATGAACCAAATCATTAGGGAATTGCCTGATGTGTTGCAAAGCTGTGGATTTGCGTCCTTACGGGAAGTTGTGGGAGTGGCCTTGCCGCAAAGCCAAAAGTCTAACGTCCAAAGAGCAGGTGTGATATGAGTGAGCAGAGTGGGAGCGCGGGAGACAAAGCCAGATTGTGGATCGCATTGGATGTTGGGGATCAAGAAGGAGCGGAACTATGGATGAAGACCTTTCCTTTACACCGCCATTACAAAGTGGGCATGGAATTGTTTTATCGCATCGGACCGCAAGTTTTACGCCAATGGATCGAAGAGAAAGAATTGCATATCTTTTTAGATCTTAAATTGCATGACATTCCACGTACCGTGGGTCGTGCCATCGCTCAGTTGGACAAACTTGGCGTTCACCTGGTGACCATTCACTTAGCGGGCGGCGCCAAAATGTGTGAGGCCGCTAAAGAAGCCAGTCATGTTATGGATATTGTCGGGGTCAGTGTGTTAACGAGCCTCGGGAGTGAAGACTTAGCCGAAATGGGGATTAAGGGATCGGTGTCGGATCACATAAAGCGGTTAGTGCGCATCGCCCGGCAAGCAGAACTACAAGGAGTAGTAATCTCTGGCCAAGAATTGCCGGAGTTTACCGATCTTTGGCCCGATGCTCGGTTTGTTGTGCCGGGCATTCGCCGGTCCCAAGAAGCGCTCTATGATCAAAAACGCGTGATTACAGCAGATCAGGCGCTTTTGTGGGGCGCGACAGATTTAGTGATCGGCAGAACTTTACTAGCTGCCGAGAAACCGGAAGCAGTCTATCAAGAACTTGCGGCATTGCTGCCAAGAAAGGGTCCTTGATGAATATTTATTCGTATCCATATCATTTCATACAGTGCTCTCAGAACACCTCGGTGAGATCTTTATGCGGTCATCATCTCCCGGTTGAGTGGAGATCGGCATTGGTACGGATTTTTATGTCCCAATGGATACCGTTCATATTGCAGGGTCCCATCAACCACAATGCCAAGCATTTGTTTTCATAACAGAGGCTCTTTGAATAATGAAAATTCCGTGGATAGAGCCCCCCCCTCACGCATTGGTGACAGACCGACGGCCGATGCCGAGAGAAAGTGAGAATTTGAATAGAGAAAGGAAGAATGTCGTGATGATTGAACCAGGAACCCTCGAAGACTTGCAGGATCTGGGCGCTTATTTACGGGGGCATTTTCTTTTGACAACCAAGCGGCACAGCGACACCTTTTTTATACTTGCGCGATTAACTGAACATCCTCAACGGCTCAAGCCGTGGGTAGCCATACTTCAGGATAAAATGAAAGATATCGATGCCCATACGATAGTCGGTCCGGCCATGGGAGGCATCATCCCCGCTTATGCCTTGGCTTCGATGAGAGATGATGCGCGGGTGATATTTGCGGAAAAAAGCGAGACAGGAATCATGGTCTTTCGCAGAGGATTTCGCCTAGAAGCGGGGGAACAGGTGATTATCATTGAAGATGCGATGACCACAGGCAGCTCTATTCTCAAGGTTCGGGATGCTGTTTTGGAACAAGGTGCTCATGTTTCAGCGGTGGCCACATTAGTCAACCGTTCATTTGACGGACAGACGCCCTTTCGCATTCCATTTTTTTCTGTGGTGGATATTCCCGGTATCGAAACTTGGTTACCGGAAGAGTGCCGTTTGTGTCGGCAGGGTGTGCCTTTGAGTCTGCCCAAACAATAGATTGCGATGCCAGGGCTTATCTCTGATTAGCCTTGCAGACGAGTTCTAGTGTTTGAGCCCAAAAGAGTTATTCCAGCAATTTATCGTGAGTAGCTCCCAACCGTCTCAACCTCTCTTGATTGGGGGTAACATACAGTGTCTTTTCTCGTTCGTATAACACTTGGGCAGCTTCGGCATGAGGCCTTTTGCGGACAAATTTTCGCTTGGTATAGTCCACAGCGACAGTGGAAGAATGTTTGGCGGTACTGTAGAAGGCGGCAAGATGAGCAGCATCCAACAGATCTTCTAGGTTGGCCTGACGTTTTCCGGTCAGCAGTACGACGTGTGAACCGGATGTCTGTTTGACATGAAACCACAGATCATCGGGACGAGCCCGCCTCATAGTCAATTCTTGATTTTCTTCACGGTTTCTTCCCACGAAAATCTCAAAGCCGCCTTGACTGACAAAGCGCCGGAATGGTAGATTATTCTGCCCCTTGGCTCCCTCGACAGGAGCCAAGCGTTTGAGTTGACTACGATAATAGTCAATGGAACGTGGTTCTTCGGCCTCGTTTAAAGATTGCTCTGCATGATTCAATTCGTTTGCCAGAATCTCCATTAACCGTTTGCCTGCGGCAACACGGTTCTTAATTCGTTTATATTGGCGATAACAATCCTGAGCCATCTCTGTCGGAGTTTTGGCCTCCGGCAAGTTAAGCACAATCGTTCTTGAAGGGTCCGAAAATGTCGGCACTTCAGTTTCCTTGTTGTCTTTAAAGTGATATTGGTATGCCAGCCACAGATCCCCTTCTTCTTTCCACGCTTCACCGTTTTCTTGTGCCATCACTCCGCTCTCAACCAATCTTGCCCGAAGGTGACGTACCCGGTCTCGCCAGCGGGAGATCAATTGATCTTGGAGATTGGTTCTTAGGCGGTCTATTTCTTTCGCCCAAAATATCTCATCTAAGACTGCATCGGGTTGGTTCGTGGGTTCAGCTGCAAATCCGGTCAAAGGGAAAACCCATATATCTGTCAGATCATCGCGGCGTAATGTAAAAAATGACAGAGAGGCACTCTCATATTGTCGGCACAAGCTCTCCAGAGGCCAGGATTCGTCATGGGGAAGCAGTTTCCGAACTTGCGGAGATAGATCCCGAGTTTGATGGGTTTGACACGGATGGGGCAAAGGTTCGGGTAAGCGGTAAGGTGTGCCCGGACGGATGAGACGTTTTCGGTTCTTATCTTGGAAATGATGCAAAGACTCGAGAATAGTGTGATCGCGGTCGAGGATAATCATGTTGCTTACATGCCCCGTGAGCTCAATTACGAGATATCCGGTACTCACTTGGCCCCAGTCATCGGTCCAACGTACGGCCAACCACAGAATTCGGTCAAACGATGAAGTGAACACCCGGTCAATGGTAAAGGGTAAAAAGCGTGAAAATAATGGGTGAGTGGTCTTTGGCAAGTCATAGCGATGTTGGGTTTCATGTATGCGCGCGAATCCTGGAGTAAATGCTATT
>JAMCTO010000242.1 GCA_023381095.1 Bacillota bacterium | reverse complement strand
GCTACGCCGACATGCCAGCGATAAACGTTGAAATTGGGTTCATTACCAATCCTAAAGAGGAAGAGCAGTTACTCAATCCGGAATACCAAAGAAATTTATCTTGGTATATTTTTGTCGGCACCGAACGCTGGTTTCTCAAAGGACGCTGGCCGCAGAATTTGCTGCAAACGCCCCCTCCTGCGCACTTGTTGATACGGGACTAAGCCTCCAAAGCTACGGTACACGATATAATGGTAGAGTAAAACCAGGTTCGGAACAGTTGACAAGTAACATGTTCTCGGTGCTACGAAAAATTGTTCGTAAGGAGACGCTATGAAGCCCAAGACCGTCCGAATTGTAGGAGTGCCGTTGGATTACGGCGCTGACAGGCGTGGGGTGGATATGGGTCCTAGTGCGATTCGCTATGCAGGATTGCATGAAAAGGTCCGACAGGCAGGCCACACGGTAGTCGATCTGGGAAATCTCCCGGTGCCGGTGCCGGAAAGCCGTACCTCCACCCAGAGCAAAATGAAATATCTAGACGAAATTGTGAAGGTGAGCCGAGTGTTGGCACGTACTGTGGAAAAGGTCCTTGAAGAGGACGGATTTCCCGTTGTGTTAGGGGGAGACCATAGCATTGCCATTGGCACCATCGCTGGGTTATTGCGGCGCAAGCCACGGTTAGGACTACTATGGTTTGATGCGCATGGAGATTACAATACCGAGACCACCTCGCCATCAGGCAATGTCCATGGCATGCCCGTAGCGACGGCCGTGGGGATCGGCAATCAGGTTTTGGCAACGGCGTTTCACGGACATTTTGTAAATCCTGCCAAGGTCGTTTACGTCGGTGTACGGACACTGGATCCAGCAGAAGCCGCGGCCTTGCGGCATAGCGGGACGACGGTTTTTTCCATGCATGAAATCGATCGCTACGGGATGAGGGAGGTTATGGCCAGAGCCATCGATATTGTTAGTACGGATACCGATGGCGTTCACTTGAGTTTTGATATCGACGCGCTGGACCCGCTATATGCTCCCGGCTCCGGTACGCCTTATAGCGGGGGGTTGACAGATCGTGAGGCCCACTTGGCACTAGAGTTGCTAGCTGAGGAAGACGTGTTGACTGGTATCGAAATGGTTGAGGTGAACCCGATACTGGACGAACATAATCGGACCGGCGAACTGGCCGCCAATTTAATAGCTTCGGCATTGGGCCACCGTATTATTTAATCGGAGGAGGGATCCAATTTGGACTGGCGTGAACATGTGGTGAGCCATCGGCGAACATTGCACCAAATTCCGGAGTTGGGATTTGAAGAAACGAAAACCCACGAATATTTGTTGCAACAACTTCGGGAAATGGGATTACATCCCATAGTACGAAACACCGGAATGTGGGCGGATATCGAAGGTACTGGACAGGGCAAGACGGTGTTGTTGCGCGCTGATATTGATGGACTCCCGCTCCAGGAAGAGACGGGACTGCCATTTTCGTCTCGGCATGCGGGAATTATGCATGCCTGTGGCCACGATGGCCACATGGCCATCTTATTGGCCACCGCACAGCGGTTAGTTTCCCATCGATCAGATTTTAGGGGACGGGTACGGGTGCTGTTTCAACCTGCCGAAGAAAAACCGCCTGGGGGCGCAGTGCCAATGATCGAGGCTGGTGTGCTTGATGGCGTTGATGAAGTGTTGGGATTGCATTTATGGTCGGAATACCCCGTGGGTGTGGTGCAATTGTCGGTAGGACCTGCGATGGCCAACGCCGACGAATTCATCATTCGGGTGAAGGGACGCGGGGGACACGGGTCAGCTCCCGAATCCACAAAGGATGCGGTATTAATTGCAGCTCAGATTGTGGTTAATTTGCAGACCATTGTCTCTCGTCGGATTGGTGCGTTTGATCCCGCGGTGGTAACTTGCGGCACCATTGAAGGCGGTGCCAATTTCAACATTATTGCCGAAGAATCCCGAATTACCGGCACTGTGCGTACTTTTTCTGAAGATACACAAGAAAAGATCGCCGAAGAAATCCGTCATATCAGCCAAACTACAGCGCGATTATATGGCGCGGTTGCCGAAGTTGAATATTTGAAAGGTTATCCCGCAGTAATCAATCATGCAGAGTCGGTGGCTCGTTGGTCAGAGGGGTTAAAGGGTTTGGTTGAGATGCGGCAATCCAACCCGTCGATGGGTGGGGAAGACTTTGCCTATTACCTCCACCATCGTCCAGGCGCATTTCTGTTTTTGGGGTGCGCTCCCGAGGGAGAGATATTTCCGCATCACTCACCTCATTTCTTGCTGAATGAAAAAGCGCTGCCTGTAGGGGTCGAGGTGCTGTGGCGGGGTGTTCAATCAGTGTCTTCATGACACTTTTCGCACTGCCCATAAATGTCGACTTTATGACCCACCGCCTTTAGCCCCAATCCTTGCAAACTCTTGGTCAACGCGGAATCGACTCGGTCTGCAGGTAAATCTTGGACATTGCCACAATCGAGGCAAATGAAGTGGTGGTGGTGGGAAGAAAATGGGGGAACCAATTCATATCCCACCACCCCATCATGCAGCAGAACCGTTTGTACCACAGCCAGGGCTAAAAACTGCTCCACAGTTCGATAAACGGTGGCTTGATTAACGCCATCCGGGGCAACAATGTTAATTAAGGCGGGGACCGACAGTGGCTGAGGGGTATCGGCCAAGGCGCGAAACACCCGGAGCCTGTCCGGGGTAAAACGAAGTCCTCGGGTGCGAAGCAATGTTTTGAGTTGTTCTTCAGAGCCTATCTTCATTGACCCTATGCCTCCCTAATTTTGAAGCGAATGTTGGGCATCTTTGGCTTGCCTTGACCAGTACAGGGTTTGCTGTACTAAGGTCGTAAGACCGATGCCCATCACCGAAATTACCACTAACACAAATGCGATGCCGATTCTGTCTAAATTGTGTACGTGAATTCCGGTGGTAACACTTAAGTTAGCTAAATTTGGCAAAACCAATCCTAACAAGCCTCCCGCTAAAAAGGCAACGCCTCCCCAAGTTAGAGTCCGTCCTGCGGTTATGAGTGCCACTTTTTGGGTAGCTTCCGGCGGTAAACCCAGCCGTTGGCTAATCCAGCCAAATAGGGCACCGGCTAGTGCTTGCATTACGGTGGTGCCTAGTCCGAACAAGGCACCGGGAACCCAACCCCAGGCGGCCGATGGCATCGCAGGAGCCAATACCGTGTAGATGATAATGGCAAATGCACCAAAGCCCCATCCGGCAATGAACCCGTGCACCGCAGGCATCCACGGCTTAGGAGCTTGAACCATGCTATCCGTCCTAGGCACCATTTTATGGGATCTCCGCAATGACAGGTGCCAATGTTTTCCTCGTACGATATATCGTCCAGCCCAAACCATTGCCAATCCTACAAATAGATAGACCACATAGTCCACAGACGATCCTAGTGTAAACCATTTGTCTAATGCCAAGTACGCCAATTCACTAGCGATTGCCCGCTGGAGCGTGAACGCAGCCGAGAATGTCAATCCGGCCACTAATCCCTTTCTTGTCGAATAGCTGCCGATAGCGTAACTAAAGGTAATCGGCCAGGTGTGCTCGTCTGGTGTAATGCCATGCACCATGCCCAACAAGAACGCAGTGACTAAAGCCGTGGTCCAGACAATGCCAGCGTGAGGATCCCAAAGATTCAACATTGTCTATGTCCTCCTTTTTATTGTTGCGAATTTGTTGCAATAACAACATATCATGATTTATTTGTTAGTGCAATAGGGTTAATTTAATAAGCACGCCATTGACACTACCAGAGGATAAATGTAGTCTGAATGCACATGCAATACATTCGCAATTAGGAGATGGTATGCATGGAGAATGTCGACAACCACTTAAGCCCTAACGTGGTAGGATTCTGGGGCCTGGTTAGTCAGAGCTTGGCGGGAATGGCACCGACCTGCGATGTTGTGGCATTCATGACAGCAGGTGCGGCGTTTGCCTTGGTGGCGTTGCCACTGTCATATTTATGGGCATTTGCGTTAATGTTTATCGAAGTCAATACCTTATATCATTTATCTAAAGATCGGGCCAGTGCTGGGGGGTATTATAGTTATGTGTCGGCGGGATTAGGATCTCGAGCAGCCCTAATCACTGGATTTATGGTGACCTTTTATCAAGTGCTCAGCGTGGCGGGGATTCCAGTTTATGTTGGCGGTGTGTTCTTACCGGGGTTAGCACAACACATTGGGCTGGCATTGCCCGGCTGGTTTTGGATTGCCGCCGTGCTGTTCTTTATTGGGATTCCGTGGATACTGGGGGTTATGGGGATACGACCCAGTATCAAGGTTTTGGCCACGACCAGCCTCACCGAAATTGTGTTTTTGATTGGAGCGTCTTTAATTATAATGAGTCGGGCCCACACGGTTCATCCTTTGATGCCGTTTAGGATTGGGGCGGTCGGATATAAGGGAGTGGCGATGGGTATGATCTTTGCCATTACCAGCTTTATTGGTATTGGCAGCCACGCTTCCTTAGGGGAAGAGACGAAAGGAGTACAAACCCAAAAAGGACGGCTCATTGGCAAAGCGGCCCTGGTTTCGCTCACCTTGGTAGGCGCCGCGCTGACCTTGTCTGCGTATGCGTTGACAGTCGGTTGGGGAGAGGCCAAGATGGGGGCCTTTGCCACGGCTAATGCGCCGGGAGTCACCGTATTTCTGCATTACTTAGGCCCAATCGGAGCGGTGGCTTTAGTGGTCTTAGCCATTAACAGTGCATTAACCGACAGTTTGGCGCTCTTGACCAGTTCATCCCGGGTACTCTATGCGATCGGTCGCGATGAACTGGTGAATACAAGCTTTGCCCAAGTCAACGGACGACGCGCTCCCGCCAAAAGCGTCTCGGTGCTGGCGGCCTTGGCGGTTGCAGCAGGTTTAAGCGCGGGTCTTTGGCTTGGTCCTGCTGCGGCGTTTAATGTGATGACGACAGCCGTATTATTTGGCTTAGTGACGGCGCACACCTTAATGAACGTCTCCTTGATGCGGTTGTTTCGGGATGAAAAAAAGCCATCCCATGCAATCCAACATTTTGTCTTACCGTTGGTTGCTACAGGACTCTTTTGGTGGGTGCTTTATGAATCCGTATGGCCCATTGCATTGCCTATCAGCTGGTCTGCCGTTATTTGGATTGTGGTCTTGATCCCTACGATCATTTATGTGCTGTCGGTGACGCGTCACATGGGTTCGGCAGAAGGAAGGCAATTGGGGATAAGGAAAATGCCCACCTAAGGTTCTCCAGATTTTCGCATTAAGTGGGGATCGGACAACTCTTCCAAGGATCGCCCTGTTGGTTCAGGCAATATCGTGGTGAGGAGAAGACCACCCAGGGAGAATATGCCGGTCAGCAATATGGTTCCACTGATGCCCAGGAAACGCGTTAACAATGGAAATACGAAGACGCCGACAAATGCGCCGATTTTAGCCACCCCCGCGGAAACTCCATGACCGGTAGTGCGCATGTGGGTGGGATATAATTCGGCGGCGAGGACAAAGGTTGTAGTGTTGGGACCAAACTCGGAGAAAAAATAGCTGATTCCAAATAGCGACAAAAAAGGAACAACAAATGTCGTCAGCCGTGGAATGAGGCCCATGCTCACGAAAGCGAGCGCCATCATAGAAAACCCGAGCATTTGCAATTTTTTGTGTCCGATCCGGTCGATCATCACAAACGACAAAATATATCCGGGCACGGCTGCAGTCGAAAAGATTATCAGCGACCACGCCATAGCCATCAGAGTTGATGCTCCCGGCGCTAATAGCTTAAGAACCCAAGGCAGGGAAATCGAGTTGCCGTAGTAGGCATAGTCGAACAGAAACCAGCTGCCGGCCGTTCCTAATAATAAGCGGAGGTAGCGAGGATTGGTGATAAACTGCCAAAATCCAGTTTCTGCAGTTTCAGTGCTGGGGTCGTTTACGCTGCGCAAGTGCCGAACCCGTTTATTGGCACGCGGCTGGACTTCAGCCAGATAACGCGGCGATTCGGGCAACTTGCGTCGCAATGAAATTACGGCCAAGGCGGGAACTGCTCCTAATCCAAGCATTATGCGCCAAGACCAAGCTGGGTTGAGGCCGGATGCCACAAGCGTCAGCGCCACAATAGGCCCAGCTACCAATCCCAGGGCTTGCATGGAAAACACTAGACTTACCAGTTTTCCCCGATCCCGGGTGTTGGCATACTCGCTCATTAACACAGCGCTGACCGGGTAGTCGCCGCCGATGCCAATGCCCATGATAAAACGTGCGAACAAGAGCCAGATCATATTGGGAGATACCGCCGAGAGCAGGGATCCGATCACCATCAGTAACGCCTCTAACCCATAGATCTTTTTTCTCCCGAACATATCTGCTAACCTTCCAAAAACAAAAGCTCCAATAAAGGCCGCAATGAGCGCGGAAGATCCTATCCACGCGACTGCCCAGGAAGAAGAATGCCATATTTGTTTAATCAGGACCAATGCGGCACCGATAATAAAGAGATCATAGGCATCGGTAAAAAACCCCATGCCGGCGGTCACGACAGCGCGGAAATGAAACAAACTAAGCGGTGCGTTATTTAGTGCGTTGGAAACCGAGTTGCGGTTCTCGGGCATCTTTTCTCACCTCATACGTTAGAATGCCCGACAAACGAATCATTCATGGCTGGCAAGAACTAGAACGCTGCGAAGATGTTAGCAATCGAGTTTTCCAGAAAAATTTAACGGCACAGAAAAAACGTTCCTCTTTGGTCGAGGAACACAGTGTAATTTGGTGACCAGCCCCATATTTGGCGACCAAGGGGCGCTAGCGATGCTTCGTCGTCGCATGGGAAGCTGTACCGACTTTGCAACGTTCTACGTATCTATGCTTGGAACCGCTCATATCCCAGCACGTGTTCTTGGCGGCTATTTATTGGACTCTGCCACGGCGACCAATGCTTTTCACGACAGAGTTCAGTTTTACTTGTCTGGGATAGAAACAATTAACGCCGACCCTACATGCGGCTCGGCTTACTTTGGAACTATAAACGACACATACCACATCGCGCTATATTTTGGATTGGAATCCAATATTACCACATACAGGCGAAGGGCGGGTTCGAGGGCAGTCACACCGTCACGTCAACGTTTACGGTATCCCAACAAACCCACCCGCCTCGTCTCTGGACCGCCTATGATTGGACCCGTCTCCCGTTCGAGCCAATCAGGGCCACACGTCTATCGGAATGGATGCTTAGTTAATGAGCAGATGGTCACGGTGCCCTCCATTAATACTGGCGTGGCCATCACCACTTCCGCCCATGCTAACCCCTCTCATCATGCACTGACTCCGGGCATTGCTGACAAGAGCCTACAAACTTCATGACTCCACCAAATCCTGATTTTTGTCGGGAAACTGGTGACTGTTGCGCAATACGTTGTCGTCTTGGCGACGGCGGGAGCTCTGCGGCATTAGCTCCACAATCGACAACATATTATAAAACTCTGCAACAATTCCGTTTGTTTCCCTTAGATCCCGAATGATTTGCTGAAGTCGAAGGAAACAGTGGCGATTCCTTCGAGTTTTGGGTCATCAATGGGTTCACTGATACAGTATCGCGATGCGCACCTTATGCCATCCGTCAAAAGACCCTAACAATAGGACCGTTGGTCGCATTCAAGTAGGGTCTTTTGGCCGGAAAAGGGTCAAAGGGCTGA
>JAMCTO010000241.1 GCA_023381095.1 Bacillota bacterium | reverse complement strand
TCCTGGATCAGGCAAGAAGCCCTCGGCTTCTTGTAACCGGACTCTTCTCAATGATGTCAGAAACTAACAATCCTATGGGTCGCTTATCCCATGCGTCCTGTCGGTTGTCTACGCTTCGGCGAAACGATATTCAATGCATTTCCATTCTATCGAATTTTCTTCATCGAATCATTAGTCACGTAATATTTCCAACGCTCTTTTGCACGTGCGGCAGGAAATCGACGGCAATAAGTCGAATTTTTAGAGGGAATATGCCGATGCTGGTGTTTCCCCATACGATGAATCGCCCTCGGCCCACACCTAAGCGGAAGGAGAACATTATGCTGAATCTAAACCAATTTCCCCGCGTCAACTGGCCGCGTTTTCGCCGGGTTCGTCAAACCTTGCAAGGTCCGCGTGAGACCGATGTGGCTGCCGCGGTTCGGCGAGAAATCACGCAAGTCCAACATTTGATCACGCCCGGGAAAACCTATGCCATCGGGGTCGGAAGTCGCGGAATTGCCAACATTGCCCTCATTGCCCGGACCACGATTGAAGAAATTCGGCGTAGCGGGGCCGATGTGGTCATCATCCCAGCCATGGCCTCGCACGGCGGCGCCACGCCTAAAGGTCAGAAAGAAGTGCTAGCCAGTTTTGGCATTACCGAAGCCGCGATGGGAGCACACATCGATGCCCGCATGGATGTGGCGATTATCGATCATCTCCCCGACGGCACCCCTATTTATTTCAGTCAGGCGGCCTTAGACGCCGATGGGATCATTCCCATCAATCGGGTCAAGTTGCACACCGCCTTTCACGGGCCGATTGAAAGTGGCCTCACCAAAATGCTCGTGATAGGATTTGGGAAACAGCACGGGGCGGCAACGGTCCATAGTCGCGGTTTTGCGGTGTTTGACCGCCTCATTCCCGAAATCGGACGGATCATGATGGAACGATTACCGATTGTCTTTGGTCTGGCTATTCTTGAGAATGGATATGAGGACACGGCCCTGGTGCGCGCCTTGCCGGCTGAACGGATTTTAGCCGAGGAACCCCAGTTGATGGACAGGTCCAGACAATGGATAGCGCGGTTGCCTTTTGACAATATCGATGTCCTGGTTGTGGGACAGATCGGTAAAAATATTTCGGGAGATGGAATGGATCCCAACGTCACAGGCCGCTATGGGGCGGTTGGAGTTAGCGGGGGGCCCACGATCGGAAAAATGGCTGTGTTGAATCTCACCACGGAAACCCACGGAAATGCCAATGGTCTAGGCGTAGCTGATAGCGTGTCTTTGCATGCGTACCGCGAAATTGATTGGGCCAAGACCTATACGAATGCCCTGACGTCCACGGAGTTCGGTCCAATCAAAACTCCCATGGTGATGCCCAATGACCATGATGCGATTGAGGTGGTCTTACGCACTATCAATGGCAGGTCCCCCGAGAACACGCGTACGGTCGTGATCCAAAACACCTTAAGACTTGAAGAACTGGTCATTAGTGAAGCCCTATGGGAAGATGCGCACGCCAAAGGCTTGCAACCCCAAAATGACTGGGCCCCCTTAATTTTTGATGCCGAGGGGAATCTCCACGACGCTGGAGGACTCCCCATTGGTCAAGATTAAGCTCTGTGGGGACCGACCGCGGTCCCCCATGGGGTTTTTGGGCTATTAGACCGCATCATGTTTGGATGGGGCCAAAAATGGGGAATTCGTTTTAGAATGCGGTCAGACCGCCATCCACGACCATGTGTGATCCCCAGCAGAAACTGCCTTCGGGCCCCACCAAAAACTTTACGGCATTAGCAATTTCTTGTGGGGTTCCCATCCTGCCAATCGGTTGCCTCGCCGCCATCTGCGCCCGGGTTGCGGCGGGATCGGGTTGGTCCGCGGTAATCCGATAGACCCAGGGTGACTCCACCGTTCCCGGTAAGACCGCATTGACGCGAATATTATCGCCGATCACGTCAGCTTGCACGGATCGCGTGAGGGCCATCACGGCGCCCTTACTGGTTGAATAGGCTGCCCGGTCGCGGAGGCCGACCATCCCGGCTACCGAAGCGATGTTGACAATAGCCCCGGAACCTCGCTCGATCATTCCCGGCAAAACCGCCCGACACATCCAGTAAATTCCTTTGACATTGACCGCCATAATACGATCCCACTCATCGGGAGCGGTGGTCAAGATGGTCCCCGCACTCCCGATCCCGGCGTTATTGACTAAAATCGTTAGCGGACCAAAGTGGTTTTGAGCAAACTGCGTGGCAGCCTCGGCGCCGTTCTCCTGGGTGACGTCGAGTCGCGTCGCCACAGCCGTGTATCCTTGGACTTCCAACTCATGAACAATGTTTTGCGCCGCCTGCAAATTTACGTCTCCCAACACAACTTGAGCTCCGGCGACAGCTAAGGTTCGTGCAATTGCCTCACCAATCCCCGACGCAGCCCCTGTGATCAGTGCTACTTGTCCCTCCAACTCTGCCATGAAACGTCTCTCCTTTACTCATACTAAAACTAACACTAAAAAACGTTTGCTCTAGCCAATCGTTGCGCCTTTAATCGCACTGGTAGCGAGTCGACGATAGATGCCCAAGGCTCCCCGTTCGCCTAAAGGCGGCAGAACCAACCGGGTGCGCCGTTCCGTTAACACGCGGTCAATAATCTCTGGTGATTCCCTGTGACCATGGATCCCGACAATATTGAGCCGCCGTCCGGGGATGTCAATGTCAATGAGGTCTCCCGCCTCCACCAAAGCAATCGGACCGCCGTCTCGAGCTTCCGGCGACACGTGGCCGATGGCGGGACCTCTAGTGGCTCCGGAATAGCGGCCATCTGTAATGATGGCACATCCCCTCGCATATTCGGGCACTTGCATGAGGGCTTCGGTGGTGTGAAACATTTCGGGCATGCCGGATCCTTTGGGACCTTCGTTCCGGATAATCAACACGTCCCCGACCTGCAGTTTACGCTCTAGTACCATCACCAAGGCTTCCTCTTCCGAATCACAGGGTACGGCGGGACCCACATGGGACATCATTTCTGGCGTGACGGCGCGGGCTTTGACCACGGCTCCTTCCGGAGCCAGGTTGCCGGTTAAGACGGCAATATCGCCACCTTCGTAAACCGGTCGCGTCCATCCGGGAATCACGTCTTGCCAGTCGGTCTGGCGCTGTTCCAAATACTGACGGCACTTTTGGAAGTATCCGATTTCGTTCAGCCAATCGAGATTTTCGCCGACGGTTTTTCCGGTTACAGTCAGACAATCCAAGTGGAGGCGATCCCGCAACAATTCCATGATATAGGGAATGCCCCCGGCATACCAAAAATACTCGGTCGGATATTTTCCAGCGGTTTTGACGTTGGCCATTACGGGAATGTCGCGCTGCAGTCGGTCGAAATCGAAGGCATCAATATCGATGCCCGCTTCATGCGCGATAGCCGGGATATGCAAAGTTGCATTGGAGGAGCCTCCAATGGCGGCATGCACCATCATCGCGTTTTCAAAGGCTTCGCGCGTGAGAATATGTCTCGGTGTCAAGCCTTCTTTAATGAGAGTCAGAATGCGTGTGCCAGCTGTTTGGGCGAGTCGATGCAAGTCGTTGAGAATCACCGGCAGCATGGCCGTTCCTGGTAACGCGAGGCCCAAAGCCTCGGACATGGCCTGCATGGTCGATGCCGTGCCCATAAATTGACAGGCCCCACACGAGGGACACGTGTCCTCGGCCACATCTAAAAATTTCTGTTCACTCACTTCTCCTTTAACCCATCTGTCTCCTAATGACCACAAAATATCGGAACTGATAAAATTAGGTCCGCTGATGTTGGCTCCCCCCGGCACATGAATTGCGGGCAGATCCAATCGTGCCATGGCCATGAGATGGGCTGGCACTGCCTTATCACAGGAGGACAATAACACGAGTCCATCGTAGGGACTGGCCATCGCATGGATTTCCACCATGTTGCAAATCATCTCGCGCGATAGCAAGGAGAAGTTCATCCCGTCATGGCTTTGCGCAATTCCATCACAAATGTCGGTCACAAAATATTGCGCCGCTTTTCCCCCCGCACTGGTCACCCCTTTTTGCACTGATTGCCCCACCGCGTCCAAATGAAAACTTCCGGGGTGGCTTGAGCCATAAACGCTTTCGACCAGGACCTGGGGCTTTTTGAGGTCTTCTCGAGTCCAATCCATGCCCAGTCGCAGGCCGTCGCCTTGGTAGTTGACCCGGCGTAATTGTTGACTACGCAGCACTTGTATCGCTCCCTCTCCTACCTTGTCTTTCCCATCTCGATATTTGATATTTGGATATTTGATGTGTGGCGACCCCCTGCGGCTGAGAGTCGGCAGGTACAGAGTTCCGTGGCTTGCCATCTTACCCTATCTTCATTCCGGGTTGTCCCGGCACCGCCTTTGCTTGCCCGGGGCCCGTGGCCGAGCACAATCCTCACCAACCACCACGCGCAACACGTTGGGGCGGCACAGATCACGCTGCCCCGCTCCGTATCCCACGGACTTGACGGTCATGAGGGGCATCACCCCAGGGATTCCTACCGCCGCCACAATGGCAGCGCCGGTCGGGGTCGCCAATTCGGCCCGGGGACCATCTTGGTACGCGACAAAGCCTTTCAGAAGGGCCAACGTGGCAGGACCCGGTACGGGATAGCACCCATGGGCACTGTGCATAAACCCCGCTCCCAGGTTGATGGGCCCAACCACCACGCGATGTGGTTTCAGCCACACCAAGGATGCCGCCGCCGCGACAATGTCAGCAAGGGAGTCTTCCGCGCCGACCTCATGTAAATGTACGTCAGACAGCGTTTCTCCATGAATCTCCGCCTCGACTTGACCCAACTTGACGAAAATCGTGCGGGCCAGATCTTGGACAGAAGAATCCAATACGGAATTTTCCACCAGGCTTAATATCTCCGGTAAATGCCGATGAACGGGGGGATCCGCCATCGGCCATGCCACCTCGAACTTGGTGGCGGCCACACCGTGTCGTATGGTCCGTTGGCACCCGACGTCCAGTCCGCGAATGCCTAACTGCCGGACAGACTGATGCACCACGTCGAACGGCACTCCGACATCCAAAAAAGCGCCCACGATCATGTCTCCACTCAAGCCGGAAAACGGGTCGAAATACACGAGGGCCATAGAATCCCCTTTCTGCTGCTGTGCATGATCAGTGAACGGGTTAAGGGTTACAACCCACTCCATTAAGAGGGACGGATGGCGACCGTTTTAGTATGCGTATAAAATTCGATAGCGGCACGGCCTTGTTCCCGGGAATGAGAGCTCGACGCTTTGACTCCCCCGAATGGCGCCTGTAATTCTACTCCGGCCGTCTCCTCGTTCACGCGTACCAATCCGGCCTCGATGCCCTCGACACAGGCCATAGCCGTCTTAAGATTGCGGGTGAACACTGACGCACTGAGTCCGTAGCGGACATCATTAGCCACCTCGATAGCTTCGTCCACAGTTTTTACCGGAATCAAGGCAATCACCGGTCCGAAAATTTCTTCTTGCGCAATTGTGGCCCCGGCGGCTACTCCATCGAACACCGTGGGGGGAACGAAATAGCCACGGGCTAACGGCCCTCCCACAGGGGTTCCTCCGGTCAAGACGCGGCCCCCTTCCGTGCGCCCTCGGTCGATCAGCCCCATAACTTTGTCGTATTGGGCTTGTGACACGACAGGACCTAAATAGGTCTCAGGTTGGGCAGGATCTCCTTGTTGTAACGCTTGAACCCGGTTAACGAGCCGGTCGGTAAATTCCTGTCGGATTCCTTCCATAAGAATAACGCGAGAGGTGGCCGTGCACTTTTGACCAGCAGAGCGCATGGCTCCCGATACGGTCAGTTCGACGGCGAGGTCGAGGTCGGCATCATCCGCCACGATGACCGGGTTCTTGCCACCCATTTCCAACTGATATTTCACTCCTCGGGACACAGCCGTTTCGGCGATATGTTGGCCAACCCCGGTAGACCCCGTAAAACTCACTCCCTGGATCAAGGGGTGTTGGATGAGGGCTTCCCCCGCTACCGAACCTAGTCCTAGCACGAGATTCACCACGCCAGCCGGAAACAGAGAGGCGATAAGTTCCCACATGCGATAGGCCGTTAACGAAGCCAATTCGGCCGGTTTGAGGACGACCGTATTGCCATAGACCAGGGCCGGAGCCGTTTTCCACATCGGAATCGCTAACGGGAAATTCCACGGGGTGATAATGCCCACGACTCCTAAGGGCTCCCGAGGAGTGAAATATC
>JAMCTO010000240.1 GCA_023381095.1 Bacillota bacterium | reverse complement strand
ATTACGTAATGCGGCAGACCGCGATCACTGTTTGCAATCCATGACGGCCATCGGATTACTCCATGGGCGCCTTCGAAGGATTATTTAGATTCGACTGCACAAGATCCGCGCATCGACTATTGCGAGAGACAACCGCCAACGTATCCATTGGTCAAAGGACGAACTATAGCACGCAAGGTATAGGTTGGGAACGACAAACCTTCGCCTGATATCCCCATCGCTAAAGCAAGGAGTTTTACGGCGCGCTGGATAAAAATGATGATATACTAATCACAAAACTGCGGAAATCTTCGGCACAAGCCTTATGCGCTTGTTTGGGAAAGCAGGGCGATGACATGGTTGAAGTAATTTCTCAAACCCGATACCGGTTCCATAACGGCGTCTGGTCCCAGGAACCAGCAGAAGTCGTTCGCGAAGCACCCATCACACTATGGGTTAACGGGCGCGAAATCGCTACCATTATTGCGACCCCAAACGACATCGAAGAGTTAATTTGTGGCTTCTTAGCCATGGAAGGCATTATTGCCCAACGCAATCAGATCACAATCTTCCAATATCATGAAGACGATCAACAAGTGTGGGTCAGGATTCCCAAAGTCAACGAGGAACGGTTGTTGCATTTTGCCCGGCCCACACTATCTGGCTGCTGCGGCCGAGGACGTCCTTCGTTATATTTTGCCAATGATCAGGACTTAACACCGATCAACGGGGACCTGACCCCTCACCTGTCACCAGCCACCGTCGCCACCTTATTTTCCCGGCTAAACCGGGTTACACAGCAGCAGCATTCGGGAGGGCTGCATGCGGCTGGATTAGGCAGTCAGGACGGGGCGCTCCAGGTAGCGCGCATGGACGTGGGTCGCCACAATGCGTTGGATAAGGTGTACGGCTGGAGCCTGATCCACCAGCACGATATCCGTTCGCTGGTTGTGGTCTTTTCCGGCCGCCTCTCCAGCGAGGTGTTGATCAAAGTAGCCCGCATGGGCATTGGCATAGTGATTTCCAATGCGGCGCCGACCTCCCTCGGCATTGAACTGGCCACCATGCTCGGCATCACCACCGTCGGCTTTGTTCGCAACCATGAACTCAGTGTTTATAGCTACCCAGAGCGTATTCAATCCTAACGACCGCGAAATTGTGGTGCCCGTTTTTCCAAAAACGCAGCCATGCCTTCCTGTTGGTCTTCGGTGGCAAATAGCAAGCTAAACAGCTTGCGCTCGTGTTTCAATCCCTCTTCCAAAGGAGTATCCATTGCGGTGAGTACCGATTCTTTAGCCAACCGTACCGCAACTTGAGGCATGGCAGCAATCTCCTGAGCCAGTTCCAGTGCGGATTGTTCTAATGAATCCACCGGAACCACACGATTAATTAAGCCATAGGCATAAGCTTCATCAGCGGTCATGGTCTTGCCCGTCAGCACCATTTCCATCGCCCGCACCTTGCCGATGGCCTTGGTGAGCCGTTGGGTTCCTCCCGCCCCCGGCATGACCCCAATTTTGATTTCAGGCTGCCCAAAACGGGTTCCTTCTGCTGCAATAACCATGTCGCAAGCCATGACCAATTCCATTCCGCCTCCCAGCGCATATCCCTTGACGGCGGCAATCAGCGGTTTGGAAAATCGCCGTATATTCTCCCAGCGATTAATTTGCGGTGATGTCAGCATGGTCACCGCGTTTTGTTCCTTAAGTTCGGCAATGTCTGCTCCAGCAGCAAAAGCTCTGCCCTGTCCGGTGATGATGACTACAGAGACCGCATCATCCTTATCCAACATGGCCAGATGCGCCACAATGGCCTCCATGAGCTCACTGTTCAGCGCATTTAATACCGCCGGCCGGTTTAGCCGCAAAATCCGCACCGGACCAGTCCCCGGGTCTAGCAATAATACCGGTTCACTCATGACTGCCACTCCACCACCTTTAGTTCTACAATCCCTTTTGCGAACCCATTTAAGTCCCGCCCTGCCGCCCGTCCCTCGGGTGAAGCCAACGCCTGATCCAGTGATTGCCGGTCGGCAAAATTCATGGTTGCCACCAAAAAAACATCCTGCTTCCCGCCTAAGTTCTCCGCTTTTCCCCAAGACAGGCCTTGTAGCCCGGGCATCGCTTGGGCTAATGGTGCGTGTACCGCCGTATAGTGAGCCAAGAACTGCTCGGGGTCAGACGGAGTCTGATAAATTGCCAGTAAACTGACCATGATGTTTGGCGCCTTCCTTTCGGTTTGGCTTTACCATGCGGTTATGATATCTCTGACGAGGGTAAGCAATCCCCCTCAGATTTTTAAATTATAACAGTTTGTTGGCAGCTACTGCCGCTGGTGGCCTGGCAGGATTTGCGCTAGGGCCTCTGCCAAATCATACGCGGCATAGCGTTCCTGCGCCAACGTGTTATCGGGCCCTCCAATTTCAATCAGCAAGTCATTTGGCATTAGTTGCTGATTATAACGATATGGCACCATGTCTATGCCATTGCCCCGCAGGATGCCTGGGGCAACTACCCCAAGCTCTTTGGCCAATCGCATGGCAAACGCTAAGTTTTGGTGCCAATAGGGATCAGGAAGCAGTTTATTGGTCCCTACCACAATAAGAATGCGTGCCATTTTGATTCCATGGACAATTCCCGTAGTCTCGCTGCCACCAGCTTGTCCACGGTGAAGGTCGATTAGCACCTTGACTGAGGGATACCAGCGCAGGAGTTGCTTGGCTGTGTAGTATGAGGTATTGTAGCTTGCCAAAAGTCCGTCTTTCATGTTATCCACCCGGGACTGCACGACACTCACACCCAATTGGCTCAAATCCTGACTCAGCCACCAGCCCACTTGGACGATGGTTTTGGACCACGTCGTGGAATCGGCCATGGGTGTTCCAGGAGTTAATTCCGACCAAAACGATTCCCGGCTGTGGGTTTGGTAGACACCGACCAAGGGACTGTGGCCGAGTTGCGCCCATACTCGGGATCCGTCTCCCGGCAGTCCTTCCATTACCGCATCTTGCCCTACCGGCGTCGGTAGCGGTTTGGAACGTGAAGGTGCCGTAACCGGAGGTATGGCGTTAAGCGCGGGAATTTCCACTGCCATCAAAGCATTAAGACTGTTAAGCCGAACTCCGGAGATATCGGTTAATCCCGTTATGATCAGTGACTTCCAGTGCCAGGAAAATGGTTTAGGATGCATCACTATCCCCATTAGGGGAATCCCCTGATTG
>JAMCTO010000239.1 GCA_023381095.1 Bacillota bacterium | reverse complement strand
GATGCCATTCAAGAAGACGAGGTGTTTATTACCAATCGGTTGTCGGATCGCGCCGCGTTTTGGGGAGAACTGCTATCAAATGTGTGCGCATCGCACCGAGCCACAGGAGCGATTATTGATGGCTTAGTGCGAGATCTTAAGCGAATTGAGCCATTGGGATTCCCTGTATTGGGTCGGGGAACCTCTCCGGTCGATTCCTTGGGACGTTTTGAGGTGCTAGCCAGTCGACAACCGGTCGAGTGTGGGGGAGTCCATATAGAACCGGGGGACCTCGTAATTGCGGATTGTGATGGCGTGGTGATTGTCCCCAAAAGTATTGAGGACGCGGTGATAGCCGACGCCCTGGCTAAGGTGCATGGAGAAAACACTGTGCGCGACGGCATCCGCCAAGGCCGTTCTTTACGAGAACTTTTTGATTCCTATGGGGTTCTATGAGGGTTTCTCGAAGGGAATGGATTTCTTACAGGGGCGCTACGAGTCACCCGTGATGTGCCATGCGGACGCCGCTGGCACGATCTGATTCCGCACGCGAGGGGACATAGGGCCGCGAGTAAAATACGGTATTGAGGTGGGTAGAGTCTGAGTGTGGATACACGTATGGCTTATGGATGAGAAATGAGGGGGAGACGGAATATTCTTATGACAGAAAACTTGACGAAACAGGTTGCACTGGTCACCGGTGCGGCATCCGGTATAGGTACCGCCATTGTAGAAAAACTCGCCAGCCTGGGAGCCTCCGTCGTGGTTGCGGATCTCGATGCGAAAATGGCGGCGGCGGTAGCAGAAACTATTCAGAATCGTGGTCAAGAAGCACGCGCAGTGCATCTTGATGTGGCTGCAGAAACTAGCGTTAACCAAGCTATCCAGCACGTTGAAGCCACGATGGGTCCGATTCAGATCCTAATCAACAATGCGGGAATTGGGATTGCGGGAACCGTACTGACGACAACCCCTGATGAATGGGATCGAATGATGTCGATTAATGTCAAAGGTATTTACCATCTGTGTCGCGCTGTTCTACCCGGCATGATCGCACGAAAAACCGGCGTGATTGTCAACATGTCTTCTGTGGCCGCGGTCGTTGGATTAAAAGAACGTGCCGCGTACTCAGCGAGCAAGGGAGCTGTTCTTGCATTGACTCGTGCTCTACAAGCCGATCTTCTTCCTTATAACATTCGCGTCAATGCTGTGCTACCTGGTACCATCGCATCGCCATGGATAGAACGGATTACGGCTGATAGACCAGACCCCGCAAAGGCGCGAGAACAAATGGCCGCTCGCCAACCGATTGGACGGATGGGAAGCCCTGAAGAAATTGCCAACGTGGTGGCTTTTTTGGCAACTGATTCGGGGAGCTTTGTATGGGGTGCACAATGGGTTGCAGACGGCGGGCTGACGGCGTTGTAAAGAACAGTGTTTTGCCAATAGCCACCACCACTGAGAATAACAAATGAGGAGAAGTCAATGCGGTTAAGTAATGTGTGGTATCAACACGCAGCCCGAGTTGCGGTCGATCATGGTAGTGCCTCGAGCGTCGCACTACTCCGCCAGGAGTGGAAGGGAATGCGCGTGGAATCTACGGATGATCTGTGGGAAATTCTCATGACGCCCGAAACCCGGGAAGCCTTTGCCCAACAGAGGGACACGGAGGTCGTTCCCTGGGATCAGGTGGTGTTGCGTCCAGCAGTCCTGGCACCTCCAAAAATCCTCTGTATTGGCTTGAATTATCGCCGGCATGCCGAGGAAACTGGAGCCCCTATTCCAATGGAACCGGTGGTGTTTAGCAAATTCACGGCTGCGCTTGCGGCCCATGAAGAGACTATCAAGATACCGCCCCAGGCGCACCAGATGGATTATGAAGCCGAGTTGGTTCTGGTCATGGGACGTCATGCGTGGCAAATCTCGCGAAATAAGGCTCTCGATTATGTGGCGGGATACACCGTAGGCAACGACATCTCAGCACGAGATTTACAGCTCAAGACGAGTCAATGGCTCTTGGGGAAGGCGTCGCCAGGTTTTGGTCCCATTGGCCCATCATTGGTGACAACGGAGGAGATAGCGGATCCGAATGGCTTGTCAATACGGCTGTGGCGGAATCAAGATCTCTGTCAAAACTCCAGCACAGCAGACATGATCTTTTCGTGTCGCGAGATTATCGCGTATCTATCCTCGATCTGGCCTTTGGAACCCGGTGACGTGATATTCACGGGGACACCGGAAGGTGTCATCCTTGGGCAGACACCGGAAACACGGCATTGGTTGAGCCCCGGCGAGATTGTACGGGCAGAAATTGAAGGATTGGGACAACTGACCAATTACTTTAGCGCTTAAGGATGGTCAGAAAGTGTCCGTCCCAGTCTAATGGCGAGAGCTCCCGCCACACACCGCTCCATCCTGGGACATTGAGCTCGGTGGACACAAGAAGGAAACCTCAGTATCCCGATATGCGTTAACTAATGGCTCGCAATCGCGTAAAACGCCCTTGGCGGGATCGTTCAGCCCGGCTCGTTTCCCATCAGCGGGTTTGAGTGGGAGGTGACGCCATGGCACCTTCTGTGAGGCTTCCGTGATCCCCGGAGCTCCCACCCGTCCCATCCGGGAGCCCTAGGTCCTCTCTCATGCCCGCGGCATTCATAAGGGGATGTCCCTAGGACATGATCAAGGCGTAGCTGGCCGTGGCTGGAGAATTTGATGAGTTGCTGCTGCTTTTCACTGATGGGAGATCCCATTACAGGCGAATCGCTCGGTTCCCACCTGGATATAGGTCTTCTAAAAAAGGGGCGGGGATCGAGAACTTGTCTTGGTGCCCGAGAATGATAAGACACTTCTTTAAGCCGCGTCTTACGACCCCGTAGTAATTTTAATCTGTGGGGGCCGTGCCATTGAGCTGGGTGGAAGACCTATCGATGCCTTGAGAGAAAAAGCTCTTTCTTATTGTATCCCCACACAGATTCAGAATCTCATTCCCGGGCATTCGGGCATTTTTCTGTTGAATAATGAATAAGATCTGTCTGTAGATGCTATCGTCCTACCCCGGTGAGCGAAGAATTTCTAAGAAGCGGAAGAAAAGAACAGATGATCGTCACTAAGGGTTATGCTGGGATGCGATCTTGAAGGGTGTATAGCCTCAGTGTATGATGAAGCTGGTAAAGAATCTTCAAATACCGGAAAATGACAGAGCAGAAGAGA
>JAMCTO010000238.1 GCA_023381095.1 Bacillota bacterium | reverse complement strand
GGGTGTGGTAACTTGGCGCCAAGCATTACACGCGGTAGATTGGAATACCCTTTTGTTGTTAGTTGGCATGATGACCTTAGTCGGCTTGTTGGGCGAGGCCGGATTTTTTGTTGATCTCGGGAATTTGATGCGGCGGTGGATTCAGGCTTCACCGAAGCGGCTCTTATTCGTCATGTACACCGTCACGGCTGTCGCATCGGCGTTTTTAGATAACGTGACCACGGTACTGTTGCTGTCTCCTGCATTGTTTCAAATTGCCGAGGCGATGAGTCTGGATCCGGTGCCTCTGCTGATGGTAATGGTGGTAGCTAGCAATCTCGGAGGAATGGCGACTTTGATCGGTGATCCGCCCAATATTTTAATTGGTACGGCGGCGCATCTCAGTTTCAATCAATTCATCAACCTTCTTCTTCCCGGAGCTGTGATTGTGTTGGCTGGAATAGCTTGGGTGCTTCCGCGCCTGGTCCGCCACAGTACGGGCAAAGGAACTCAGTTGCCGCAGATTGCCCCGTCACCAGTGAGTTACCCATTGCGATCGCGGCTTTTTGGCTTGCTGGGCATATTAGCGATCACATTGGTGGCATTTCTGCTGCAACGCACTTTAAGACTGGAAGCCGGCGAAATTGCCATGGGCGGGGCCGCGTTGGCGGTGATTTACAGTGGGCCACGAATTACGGCGTTACCGAAATTCGTGGATTGGGGCACTCTGGGTTTTTTTGTTGGGGTCTTTGTCATTGTGGGCGCACTGGAACAGCATGGCGTGGCTCAGGCGCTTGCGGAATTAATAAATGGGCATTCCTGGGGACCGTGGTTGCCGGTCGTGTTGTTTTCGGCTGCCGCAGTGTTTTCTGCCCTACTTGACAATGTTCCTTTGGTGGCGGCGGCCATTCCGGTTATCCGCGCCTTGATGCTGCAAAATCCCCATTTCGGCAATGGGTTGTGGGTGGCTTTGGCGATGGGAGCCGCCATTGGTGGGAATGCTACAATTATCGGGGCGTCGGCTAATGTGGTTGCTCAAGGCATGGCGTTGGAACGCGGGTATCATTTGGACTTTAAACGATATCTCAAATTTGGGTTGCCGGTATTTCTGGTAACTGCGGTATTGGGCGCTGGATACATTTTTGTCCGCTTTTAGGGAGGTCCGTGTATGGAAACTCAAGTTATCCCAGCAAATGAGGGGCTCCACCTGGCGGCTCAATTCATTCGCGATGGACAACTGGTGGCATTTCCCACCGAGACGGTGTATGGCCTTGGTGCCAATGCCGAAGACGCCGAGGCCTGTCGCAGGATTTATGTGGTCAAAGGTCGTCCCCAGGACAATCCCTTAATTGTTCATATTTTTCATCGGGATGTTCTGTCGGATTTGATGAGGGGGACAATGACTGTCCAGGCGGAGCGTCTTTTACAGGAATTTTGGCCCGGACCGCTGACGGTGGTGGTTCCTTCTGGCGGCCACATCTCTTCGGTGGCACTAGGAGGGCTTGATACCGTAGCGGTGCGGTGCCCGAGCCATCCGGTGGCGCAAGAATTGCTACGGTTAAGTGGATGCCCCATCGCCGCGCCTAGCGCCAATCGGTCGGGGAGGCCCAGCCCCACCACTGCCGAAGATGTCTACGAAGACATGAAAGGGCGAATTCCTCTTATCTTAGATGGAGGGCCCGCCAGCGTTGGTGTGGAATCCACGGTGGTGGATCTTAGTCGCGAGATTCCGGTATTGTTACGGCCCGGCGCAGTGACTCTGGAACAACTGGAACATTTTTTGGGCCCGGTGATGTTGGCCGATGACTTGACACCCGTCAGGTCCCCGGGCATGAAATACCGTCATTACGCTCCTCGCTCACCTGTGCAATGGTGGGATACCGATGACGTAGATCAGGCCCTGGCCCGGTGGCACAAACTAAGGATGTCTGGCCTTGGTTACGGATTGCTGGCATCTGAGAGGATCGGACGCGCATTGCGGCCAGCCTTGTTTTATAATTTGGGTGACAACGATGGTGCTGCAGCTCAGAACCTATTTACCGGGCTCAGAAAACTTGATCGCGATCGACCGGCGGCAATTATCGTTGTGTGGAAGCAGGGTACGCCGCTTGGGAGGGCGATCGCAAATCGGCTAGCCAAGGCTGCCGCGCCAAATTCGGTGGGAGACGCTAATGACCAATGACAGGCCGCAGATTTTATTTGTTTGCACGGGCAATACTTGCCGTAGTGCCATGGCCGAGGCCATATGGAATCGGATCTATCAAGCGCCGCTAGCTTCATCGGCAGGGGTATCGGCGTGGCCCGGCCAACCAGCGCAAAAAAATGCGCAGAATGCGGTCGCAGTGTACGGGGCAGACTTGAGCCAACATCGATCCCGGGATCTGGATGACGTTTGGGAAGAACCGGATTGGGTGATTTGCATGACGCGGGCACAATGCGAAAATGTGGTTCAGCGTCGACCCCAGTGGGTCGATAAAGTTTATTTGTTGACGGAACTGGTAGGAGAACCAGGAGATATAGCGGATCCGATTGGGTTGGACCCGACAGTTTATGATAAGCTGGCATTAGTGCTACAAGGGTTAATCGTTCGCCTGGGAGACAAAATCGGAGCAGTGCCACCAAAGACAATAGGGAAGGAAGATTGAAACATGCGCATTGCTGTGGGAGCGGATCACGCAGGGTGGCCCTTGAAGGAGACGCTAGTGCAATTCTTGATTGACGGGGGCTGGGATGTCGAGGATTTTGGAACATTTGGTCCAGAATCAGTGGATTATCCTGATTATGCGGAAAAGGTGGCTACAGCGGTAGCTCATGGGGAAGTTGAACGGGGCCTCTTGATTTGTGGCAGCGGGCAAGGGATGTGTATGGTGGCAAACAAGGAACACTTCAATCTTCTCCAAACGGCGCATGATGTGGTGTCGGCCCGGTTGTCACGGGAACATAATGATGCCAATGTGTTGACCATGGGGGGGCGGTTTGTCGCACCCCCGTTAGCGGAAGAAATTTTACAAGTATGGCTAAACACATCTTTTTCGGGTGGCCGTCACATGCGCCGTTTGGAGAAGATTGAAGTGTTGGAGAAAAACGAGCATGGCATCTGAGATTGCTGCCTGGGCCCAGGATTTGGCGGCTGCGGTTAGCGAACTGGTTTTGATTCGCAATCCGATGCCTCTCAAAGTATTCGTTCTGGGCGCGTCGGTGAGTGAAATTTCTGGCCATCGCATTGGAACCCAGCACAACCTGGACCTGGCCCGCGATCTTTTGGCCCCCTTGTTAGCGGCAATGCCTGGTCAGGTTAGTTTGGCCGTGCAAGGCTGCGAGCACATTAATCGTGCTTTGGT
>JAMCTO010000237.1 GCA_023381095.1 Bacillota bacterium | reverse complement strand
CCCCAAGGGGCCTCCCGGCTGATACACTTCATTTTGAGGAATATCGACCGTTCCGTGAAGAGCCTTCATGGCTTACGGAATACCGTCTTGAGGCCTTTTCACTCCTGAGAACCGCTCACGTTTCCCGCTTCTGGCCTTCCGGCCGTGACGAAGGCTTTATCGTGCCGCCTGACGCATCTTTGGTGGCACAATACTATCATCATCCCGATGAAGCCGATGTCGTTTACCGGAAGCTGGCTGAGTCATTGGCGTTTCAGGGTGTGGTCTATGGAGACTTCTTCGATGTCTTGCGCACTTATCCCGACTTAATCAAGGAGTACTTAGGCAGCATCATCCCCTACACCGAGAGCACGCTGGCCGCCATGAATATGGCGCTGTTTACCGGAGGCATGGTGGTTTACGTTCCCCAGAACGTGAAATGCCAGGTTCCCCTCAGCTATTTCCGCGCTTTCTCCAATCCCGGACAAATCGAACGCCAGCTTATCATCATCGGATCCGGCGCTGATGCCGGCTTTGTGGAAGGGCGCCCCTCCTTGGACTATGCCCCCAGTCATTTAGTCCAAACCGAAATTGTGGTCGAAGATGACGCCTCTTTCAGCTATACGGCCGTCAAAAACTGGGACAAGCAAATCAACACCTGGGTACAAAAACGGGCACGCTGTCTGGATCGCAGTCAAATGACGTGGGTTGAAGGCCACTTCGGCGGACATGATTCCCATGAATGGACCGAGACGCTTTTAGCCGGTGAAGCGTCGCACGCCAATGTCGTAGCCTACGCTTACACTTCCGCATCTCAGGCTATATCCTACTGCCCCCGCATCGTTCACGAGGGAAAAAGCACTACGTCACATCTCATTGTTCATGCCATAGCCCAAGGAAAGCTCAGCATTGACGGCGGCCAATGTGTATTGTCTCACGCCCATCATTGCGATTTGACGAGAGACATCCTGGTTATTGAATCCGAGTCTGGAATGGCCGCAATCAACAACCAGAGTTTGGTGGCGCAAAAAGACGCCGTGCTCACCGGACCTGAATTTACCGTGAGGCCTTGGCATACGGAAGATAACGCCAATCCAAGGAGTGAGGCGTTAGAAATTTCCCGGACGTTTTTAAGTCATTTGCCGATGGAATTTTCCATCGAGGCCCAGCGTCTGATCAGCCAAAAATCGCAAGAGGATTAAGTGCTCAGTCCAGCATAGAACGGGGGGAAAGCCTCACCCGGTCCAAAAGCGCGCCCAGCTGATTGCCATCCCACAATTCCACGCCGTCTTTACCTAAGGATTCAAGCACCTCCGGTCCGAAAGATCCCACCGTCACAAAAATGGCTCGGGGGGCGTTTTTCTCTTTTTGGAAGGATTGCAGCACATGGAGGTCCTGAAGGTGAATAATCCGGTTTTGAACTTCCGCATAGACCAATAATTTTTGGGCCAACTGGGGATGGCTGAGTTCCAGCCAATGCTCCCCCTCGCATTTACCCTGATAACCGAAACGGGAAAAAAGCTGCCGGATGATGCGGCAAAACTGCACGGCAGTCACGCCTTCGCAATCTGCAATGGTAATATAACGCACGGCATCGGAAGTTTTCTGGGATTGATATCCCAAAACCCGATTTTCCAGCCGCTTGATGAGCATTTCGAGATAAGCGCCGTCCACTTTCCCTAAGTGGAAGCGCTCACTGATAAGGGCACTGACTGCCTGAATCTGGACTTGGGTTAATGGCGTTCTTTGCTGCCTTAACAACCTTGTGATTGCAGGCTCGACCAAAGGCCAGTACTGGTCCAAAAGTTGGCGGCGCAACCGCCGCATTTCATCAAAATAGCCCAAGTCCATCACCTGCATTTAGTCTACGGATAAACTCATTTTACGACAAGGCTTTGGACGTTAAATAATCCGATCCGACCACAATTTTGAAGTCCCAGGGGGTCGTGTGATAAGCTGTAAACTGCTGTTGGTTCGCTCCCACCAGGGATGCAATCTGCTGTCCCAGGTAATGGTCTCCGGTGGTATTGATGATCACCGAGCGATGGTGGTTGTGATGATTCGCCCAAAGCACCGGCAACACATTGTAGCCTTCATGAGACAAGACAGACGCCAGTTTTTGAGCGGGAGCGAGTGAGTCGGTGCCGCTTTCCACCTGAAGGGTTACCTGGTGACGCTGTGTGGCCGTCAAAGATTTGCCCAAGAGCACATTTTGGATCAAAACCGGAGTAAGTCGCCGGCTCCAGTGCCAGTAACTCAGTTTGATGTGCATATATGGATCCATATGGGTCGTCGCATATCCCGGAATCGTCGCAAAGCGAACCGTAGATAATGGAACGCTTTTGGCAAACAGACCAAGAGACAGCAATTGTCCCGCGGACAAGTTGGTGGCACTCAAGGACTGAAGCAAATCACGGGCCAAAGTCGGCCAATGCACAATCTCTTGCGGTTTTAACAATTGACGGGCCATGTCCCGTAATACTTGCTGTTGCTGCTGGATCCGTCCGATATCGCCTTGGGCGGTATTGCGGAAACGCACAAATTCCAGAACCTGCTGACCATTCAACTGATGGACGCCCTTTTTCAAATCGATCCCCAAGGGGCCTCCCGGCTGATACACTTCATTTTGAGGAATATCGACCGTTCCGTGAAGAGCCTTCATGGCTTACGGAATACCGTCTTGAGGCCTTTTCACTCCTGAGAACCGCTCACGTTTCCCT
>JAMCTO010000236.1 GCA_023381095.1 Bacillota bacterium | reverse complement strand
GGATTGCAGTATAGCTATCTTATTCCCCGGTAAGGGAAACAGAAAGGAACGAAGCAAAAGATGAATCGATACGTTGTTGAGTTTCGCACCGTGGCGGGCAAAGGAAACGGGGCCATGCAGTTATTCAAAGAAATGAAAGAATACTTTATGCAAGAGCACGGGAAGTCATTAGAGGTATTTTATCAAGCATTTGGCACCCCAGGGGCATTTCAAGTAGCGATGGACTTCGACAGCTTGGCTCAATTGGAAACGGTTGCCCAATCGTTGCGACGCGATCCTAAATATCAAGAGTTGGCCGACAAGGCTCGTAGTCTTTTTACGGAAGACTCCTTTAAAACTACCGTTTACTATCGCATTTAAGGGCTCAAATATCGATTGGGTCGGTTTCGGTTCGCAATCGGAAATCGCGTTTCCCGGCAATGCGCAATCGTCTTACGAACCGAAATGTTTGCTCATGAGTCAAATGGGTGAACAGGGGTATGCGTCTGCAATTTGTAACCCTCTTGCCACCGGTTTGAATTTGAATCGTGCTAAAAAATTGTAGCCAGGTGTGCGGTTCCTAAGGGGACGCGTTTCAAGAATCCTTGAGATGGTTCTTACAACCTCATAGCGTAGGCCGTAACGCGTATTAAGATGCACCAATGTAACTACGTAACTGGCGCGGTATGGATGAAAATTTTCAACGGCAACAGTGTTGAGGAATGTGGAAGAGATAAGGGAATAACAGTAAAGCAGGGTCGCATAAATTCTGTGATTCAGACGCGAAGGCCCGATTGGACTTTGTCAAGGAGTGATGAAATGAATGAACGTCCCCCATATCGGTTGCCGCGAATGGTGGTTCCGCGCCGATATCAGCTGGAAATCGTTCCGGATGGTGAACATGAAGTGTTTCATGGATCTTGTGCCATAGCGGTTGATGTTCTGGCTCCGATCCGGGATATGATTCTTAACGCGATACATCTCCAATTAACGGATATAACACTGACGTACGATAATGGCCAGATCCTGTCAGGCACGGTTTCTTACCAGCCAGAGGACGAGCAGGCGACGTTGCATTGGCCAACTGTGGTTGATCCGGGACGCTATACGGTGTCGATGCAATTTGAGGGGATACTGTCGACGGATCTTCGGGGATTTTACCGTACCATGGTTACCGGAAGAGATGGGAATCCTGTAATGATATTGTCTACTCAATGTGAAGCGACCGATGCCCGGAGGGTATTTCCTTGCTGGGATGAACCCGACTTAAAGGCCACATTTTCCATCGCCTTAGTGGTTGATGCAAATGACAGGGCGCTTTCCAACGCGTGTGAGATACATAGCGAAATACGTTCTGATGGGAAACGGCGGGTCACGTTCGCCGAAACAATTCCGATGTCCACTTACCTGGTGGCCTTAGTCGTAGGTCCTTTTGAACTGACGCCGACGGATATGGTGGGAACGGTACCAGTGCGAATTGCGGCGCGACCAGGGTTTAGTGAGCTAACTGGCATTGCGAGAACTGCTGCGACCGGCACATTGGAGTTTTTTCAAAATTATTTTGGTATTCCTTATCCCGCGGACAAGATTGATCATGTGGCGATTCCCGATTTTGAGGCGGGGGCTATGGAAAATTTGGGATGTGTGACCTACCGGGAAGAAGCTTTATTGGTAGATAAGGAACAATCCGCACCAATGGAACAGATGCAGGTTGTTGGCACTATTGCCCACGAAACCGCGCACATGTGGTTTGGCGATCTGGTTACCATGCGGTGGTGGAATGGTATTTGGCTAAATGAGGCATTTGCCACCTTCATGCAGGAATTGGCTACTGACGCGCTGCACCCGGAATGGGACGTATGGACGACTTTTGGTCATGGTCGGGCCAATGCTTTAGAGGTAGATGGGCTGGCTTCAACGCGCCCTATTGAATACCCAGTGGGGCCCCCTTTGGAAGCTTGGGGCATGTTTGACGTATTAACCTACCAAAAAGGCGGATCTGTCTTAAGAATGCTGGAACAGTACTTGAGCCCGGAGGTTTTTCGGCAGGGGATCAGGCGGTACTTGGATCTTCACCGCTATGGCAATACCGAGACATCGGATTTATGGGACGCGCTGGAGTCTGCTTCAGGGGAACCAGTGCGTGCCATGATGGATGGTTGGGTGTTTCAGCCGGGGTATCCTCTGGTGATTGTTGAGTGGGACCGGGATCGACAACAGATCCGACTGGGCCAGCATCCGTTTCGCTATCAGAGAGAAGTGAGTGATCACCACTGGCAAGTGCCTGTTGTCGTGACTATTTGGCGTTCAGGAGATGTCCGTGAATCTTACCGAACCATTTTGGGGATGGAGTCAAAATCCATATTGGTGCCGTCTGACACGAAATCAGTGTTGGTCAACCAAGGCGCCTGGGGATTTTATCGGGTCGCCTATGACGCGACGTTGTGGCACCCATTGTTGGAGCGGTTGGGTGAGATGACGCCGTTAGAACGGATTAGTGTGGCCGATGATGCCTGGGCAGCGATCTTGGCGAACGAGGCGCCATTAAGTCATATCGTGCCCCTATGGCGGGCTCTAGTGAACGAACGCGACCCCGATGTATGGAGCGCCGTGTCGCGTCAAATGGCACTGCTAGATGACATTATTGAGAACGAGGAACGACCCTTGTTGCAAGACCTGATTCGAACGATTGCAGATCCCGTATTAAAAGAATTGACATGGGAGCCATCGCCTGACGAAGGGGTGCGGCTTCGACGATTGCGGGCCATCCTGATTCTGTTGTTGGGTACTCATGGCGCGGATCGCGCGGTACGCAGGCAGGCCCTGGAACTTTTGTCGGCGCATTGGCAGCAGACAAGTGTACCCCCGGAACTATTAACCCCCATAGTGCAAGTCGTCGCCTCTTTTGGAGGCGAGGCCGAGTGGTCGCGGATGCATCAACAGTTTCGGGCCGCTGAAACTCCGCAAGAGGAGAAGCGTTACCTGTATGCTCTAGCTGAATTTATTGAGCCAGAGCTGGTAAAACGAACTCTTGAACTGTACCAGTCGTCCGCTGTGCGAACGCAGGACGGGGCCCTCGCCCTTGGGAGAGCGCTGGCCAATCGCCATGCCCAGCGAGCCGTATGGGATGTCGTGGAAGGGGATTGGGACGAATTGCTTGAGAAGTATCCCAAAATGATTGATTTCATTGTATCGCCTGTCGTCAAGGTGGTTGACGAGGACCTCGCCAATAGGATGTTGGCTTGGTTAAACGCACACCCGGTGCCTCAATCGGCTAGACATATTGCGCAGACTATTGAGTTCCAAGAGATTCATCGGACAATGGCCAAGCGCATTCGCGGGCGATTGGGCAACCTTTTAGGGAACGGCACTCCAAATCAGAATTGACAAAAACCCGGCTGTCAATTCAGGACAGCAAAGGCGGTTTGGGATTTAGCTTTTGCTGTCCGGCCTTTTGCCTGTTAGGGAAAATTCCTCGGCAAAATACTTATCGGGTATTGCATTTATGGGGCATATTATTTAGAATTATTATTAGTTAGGTTATATACTATTTAAGAACAAGGAGGAGTTTAAATGGCAGCATTATTAGATAGCAAGACACATGCCAACTTGAAAGAAGCATTTGCCGGTGAGTCGCAAGCTAATCGTCGATACCTGTATTTCGCCCAAAAAGCAGACATTGAGGGGCGACCTGACGTAGCCGGCTTATTCCGTGATGTAGCTGATGGTGAGACTGGGCATGCCTTTGGTCACTTTGAGTTTCTGGAAGAAGTTGGCGATCCAGTGACTGGTGTTCCTGTGGGAACTACGGAACAAAATCTTAAGAGCGCTATCGAGGGCGAAACATACGAATACACTCAGATGTATCCTGGGTTTGCCAAAGTGGCACGTGAAGAAGGATTTGAAGAGATTGCCGAGTGGTTCGAGACTTTGGCTCGTGCGGAAAAAAGCCATGCCGGACGCTTTACCAAAGGATTGAACACTCTCGACCAGGAGTAGGTAAAAGGGGCCGTTTGGCCCCTTTTACCCTTCCACTTAGGAGGCATCTATGGACTATAACCCTCGGGAGTCTCAATATTGGGACGAGTCACGTCTGGCTTCCGATATGAAGCTAGCATTCGATGTGTGCAATGGCTGCCGATTATGTCATAATTTGTGCCCATCGTTCCCGGTATTATTTGAAGCGGTGGAATCGCACGATGATAACGTGGAGGCACTGACCGCAGAGGAAATGGCACACGTTGCCGATTTGTGCTATCAATGTAAATTGTGCTTTCTGAAGTGCCCCTATGTGCCGCCGCATCGCTTTGATCTGGACTTTCCTCGCCTGATGCTGCGATCGAAGGCGATACGCACCCGGCAACACGGTATGAGTCGCAGCGACAAATTTTTGGGGGATCCCGAGCGCTCCGGGCGGTTAGGCACATCTATGCCTTTGCTGGCTAACTGGAGTTTAACGCAACCATTTATGCGCAAACAAATGGAAAAACGGATGGGAATTGACCATCGCCGCCATCTTCCGAAGTTTGCCTATATGCGGTTTTCTCAATGGGTCAAAAAACATCGGTCGGTAACAGCTGCCGTTGATGTCGCTCTGTTTACCACTTGTACCGTAGAATATCATGAAGCAGGTATCGGGCAAGCGGCCCTGAAGGTACTGGGACACAATGGAATAACGGCAGCGGTCCCATCCGATTTGCGCTGTTGCGGAATGCCGGCACTGGATGGAGGAGATATTGCTGGAGCTACCGAACGAGCAGCGCATAACGTCATGAAACTCGTCGACTATGCCAAGGCAGGCAAGAAAATATTAGCCCTTCAGCCAACCTGTGCATTTGTGTTGAAGCAGGACTATCCTGTCCTTTTGGGCACTGAAGAAGCTAAGCAAGTTGCGGCGGCGACGCTAGATATTACGGAATACTTGGCGGGGTTGATGAAAGCAGGCAAGCTTAAACGTGAATTTCGATCTTCGCCTGGAACCATTACGTACCATTTATCTTGCCATAGCAAAGTACAGGGATTGAAAAAGGCTGCGGCAGATTTGCTGGGAGGCATTGAGGGAACCACTGTGAATGTGGTGGATCGATGCGCTGGAATTGATGGCACCTGGGGACTGAAGGCCGAGTATTATGATGAAGCCCAGAAGGTGGCCAAGAAACTGACAGAAGCATTTCAATTGGCTCACGATACCACGGCGTGCTCCGATTGCGCTTTGGCCGGCCTACAGATTGAGACGGCTGCCGACAAACCGCCTCGACATCCGGTGCAAATTTTATGGGAAGCCTATGGACTTGATGAGTGAAGAACCACTCTGACATAAGATTGAATAATATCGAGGAGGGATGGTATGCGTCAGTTATCGATGGAAGATATCGTGTCGAATCGAGAATATGAAGCCATGCGCCCGGCATTTAGACAACGTGTCATTAATTTGAAGAAATTAAGGCGATTGGCCATTGGGCCCAGAATTTCCCTGGTGTTCGAGAACCCCGACACCATGCGATTTCAGGTTCAAGAAATGATGCGGATCGAGCACATCGAAGATGCTGAGAAAATCCGCGAAGAAATTGAGGTTTACAATGATCTCTTGCCCCCTGGCCTCGCGATTGGGGCTACGTTGCTAATCGAATTGTCCCAAACCGACGACATGCCGGCAATTTTACGCCAACTTTCCGGGGTCGAGGAACATGTCGTTCTGGAAATCGGAGATCAGCAGATCCATGCCTTGGCGGAAGCGGGACGATCTACCGAAGAAAAAACTAGCTCCGTCCATTATCTCACGTTTCCATTTACGGAGTCGGATCGTATTTTGCTAATGGAGCATGCCGACTTGGTGGCGGTACGTATTGACCATCCGGGGTATAGGTATCAAACAAAGATTCCTGCAGAAACCGTGAGTCTTTTAATTGGCGATTTACTGGCATCTCGCGAGTAAGGGAGGGGACATATTGGACTTGTCGGATCCCACTGGCGTCTCAAAGGTGTTGCATGATAAAGGACTCAGGGCAACGCCGCAAAGAATGGCAGTTTTGGCTGCCATTGGCCAGCTATCGCATCCGGCGGCGGAAGAGGTGGCTCGGCTGGTGATGGAAAGCTATCCTACACTGAGTTTAGCTACGGTGTATAACACGTTGGATACTTTGGAAAATCAAGGCTTGATACGGTGCTTTAAAGTGGAGGGGCGACGGCGGTTCGATTTGCGAACCGAGGCGCATCACCATTTATGGTGTACCGAGTGTCAAAGAATGGACGATGTGCCGGTCACCGTGGCGCCGGGTTTTGATGACCTAGCTGACAGTGGATGGGAAGTTGAGGATGTGGTAGTGACCTACAAAGGGGTTTGTCCGCGTTGTCAGGCAAGGTCAAATCATGCAGGAGCTTAGAAATTGCCACAAATGCGGGTTGGCCCACACCCGTACCCAGGTCGTGCCTGGAACTGGGTCTGACCATGCCCGCATCATGTTTACTGCAGAAGCCCCAGGAAAACAAGAGGATCGCATTGGCGTTGGTTTTTCCGGCAACGCCGGAAAAATTTTTGACGAGATTTTGGCGCATCTTGGGTTAACACGCGACGTCATCTGGCTAAATAACGCGGTACGTTGTCGGCCTACCGATACCGGAGCCAAAAATCGGGCTCCGCGTCCATCAGAAATTGCGGCATGCAGACCTTGGCTGGAGCAGGACCTCGGGCGGATTAAACCAGAAATCATGGTGACTTTGGGACGCACTGCTTTTTTTTCGGTGACGGGTGAAGTGGAATTTGCTCCGTTTCGCGGCAAACTTTATCTGTCAGTAGTTCCTATCTTCCCTTTGGCACATCCGGCCTATCTGATTTACCGAAAATCTGCTGTTAACGGATATCGTGACGATTTGGAAAAGCTGCGGCAATTGCTGCTAGCACGACACATTCTTTTGGGTCCCGCCTTGCCGTCGCGGTTTATGGCCTAACTTTTTACTCCGGTAATGATCAAACGGTACTTTAGGAACTGACCCGAGGCTAGGATGCTGGCGGGAGCATGGTCGTCGATAAACGTCAGTGCTTGGCTGCCTTCGAGCGATTCTGGCGAGACAGGAGCTAGCCATTCGGTGGGGGGCATAGGCTCAACCGACGCTTGGAGATATTCCAAATCATAATCGGTTTCCCCGAGAAGAGCACACCATTGATTGGCAGACCGTGCCGTCTGGTGCGAAGGGTCACGCAGTTTTTCCAATTGATTAAGCCAATCTATTGCCGTGGATGGTGCCGTCATATCCGAAATACCCAAGACTCCCCCGGGCTTCAAGACACGATGCGTCTCGTGAAGAAACAACGGAAGATTCTGAAAATGGTGCGCAGCACGTCGACAAGTGATGGCATCAAATGTTTCAGGCTCCCACGGCAATTGCTCGACGTTTCCAATAAGCCAGGAGATTGAAAGCCCTTGTTCTTCGGCCAGGTCTTGGGCTTCTTGCACCATTTCTGGCGTCATGTCCATTCCTATTACTTGATGTCCCCGAGATGCCAAGGCAAGAGCGGTATGTCCTGTGCCGCAGGCGGCATCTAAAACCAAACTGTTCGGTTGAAGATCAAGGCAATCAATGAGGCGAACCAGGTCACTGCCGTGGGCATGACGTTCACTGGTACGGTACGCAGCATGATAGCGTCCGAAGAAACTGGTAATTTTTGAGTCTGATGATGGCATCGGGTGAACCCTCCTATCAAGATCCTTCTTCGATAATACGGTACAATACGAGAGAAAAGATGCAGATTTTGCAGGTATAGGATGCAGGGTGCGCAATGACAAGAGATATTCCACAGATAGACATGATAGATTTAAGCATTGTGGTAATGTTGGCCGACGGCGCCAGTTTATCCCAAGTAGGAGACCAGGTGGGTCTGTCACCTTCTGCCCTGTCGCATCGATTGACACGTTTATCGGACCGGGTGGGTTACCCGGTGACTCAAACAGTCGGTCGCCAATTGCGGATCTCCGACCGCATGGCACGCTCCATCCCCCACTTGAAGGCCGCGCTTCAGCACTTGGTGAAGGCCCAGTCAATAGTCGATCAGGATTTGGGAACCGTGCGGAGTATGGGGATCGCGCGAATATTTTCCGGATGGGCGGAGCAGTTTCTTCCCGACGATAGCGGAGTAGATCAGTGGCAAGTGGTTACCGGCACTTCCGAGGACATTGTACGATATGTGCGGCAAGGACATGTTGAAGCTGGGATGATACGGACCGATCATGGGTTGGCTGGGATGAATATGCGCATTTTGGGATACGATCCCCTGATGGCGGTCGCCAGTCCGGCGTTGGTGCATAAACTGCCCGACGCGATGGAATTATGGCCATGGATCGGATTTA